>DNDT01000335.1 GCA_003487525.1 Flavobacteriales bacterium | reverse complement strand
CTGGGTGCATGCAATCCGCACTTTGCTCATAAGGCACTGACCAGCGAAGACAAAATCGGTGTCTTTCTGCCCTGCAACGTCATTGTCGAGGAACACGAGAACGGCGATGTCGAGGTTTCGGCCGTTGACCCGATTGCCTCGATGAGTTCGGTGAAAAATGATTCACTCGGAGGAATTGCCACCGAAGTTCAGGGCAAGCTGAAAAGGGTGATTGAAAACCTGAACTGAGACCGGGTATTTTAGTATTTCGCTAAAAGTCAAAAAAATGCAAAAAACGCGTCTTTTTTGCGAAAAAACGCGATAAAATGCTTAAAAATTGACAAAATCGAGCGTTTTTTGCTCGTTTTTGGATTTTTTAATTTTCGAGACTCAGCACCAAATCATCCGCATTTACCATCATTCCACCTTTCAAATGGATCTTTTTGACCGTGCCCTTTTCGGATGAGGTTACGGTGGTTTCCATCTTCATGGCTTCGATAATAAATAGGGCTTCGTTTTTCTTCACTTCCTGACCGGCTTTTACCAGGACCTTGCTCAGCAAACCTTGCAGGGGTGCTCCGATCTGATGAGGGTCATTTGGTTCCGCTTTCTGATTCTCGATTTTCTGAACGGCCATTTTTTTATCGGCAACCTGCACATTCCGGGTCTGTCCGTTTACCTTGAAAAATACAGTGCGCATTCCCTCGGAATTGGGAGAACCGACACTCAGAAGTTCCAAAATGATTGTCTTGCCCGGGGCCAGTTCAAAGACGGCCTCCTCGTGGGGTTTCATTCCGTAAAAGAAGTTTCTGGTCGGAATGGTGCTCACCCTGTGGTATTCGCTGTAAAACTTGTAGGCATCTTCCCAGACTTTCGGATAAAGTTTCCACGAAAGGAAATCGGACATCACCAGTGGCCGCCCAAAGTTCTTCTGGTACTTTTCCGTAAACTCCTCAAATTCACGGTCAAAATCCACGGGTGTCAAATGGGCATTTGGTCTGTTTGAATATGGCTTCTGATCCTTGAGAACGATTTTCTGAAGTTTTTTCGGAAAACCGCCCGTTGGCTGGCCAAGGTCGCCGCGGAAAAAACTTTGCACCGAATCGGGGAAACTGATGCCTTCGCCTTTTTCCATTACATCACTTACCGTCAGGCCGTTGCTCACCATGTACTGAGCCATGTCACCCACGACCTTGCTGCTGGGGGTCACCTTGATCAGGTCGCCGAACATCTCGTTCACCTCGGCATAGCGTTCCTTGATCTCTTCAAATTTATCTCCCAGTCCCAGGGCAATGGCCTGGGGGCGGAGGTTGCTGTACTGGCCTCCCGGGATTTCGTGATGAAAGACCTCGGCGGTTCCGGCTTTCAGTCCGCTTTCGAAGGGATAATAATGTTCCCTGATGGTTTCCCAGTAAGCACTGAATTTATTCAGGCTCTTGATGTTGTAAGGCTGTTCGCGCTTGTGAAAGCGCATCATCTCAATGATTGAGTTGAAGTTCGGCTGGGAAGTCAGACCGCTGAGTCCTCCCAGGGCCACATCGACCACGTCGACACCGGCTTCGATGGCCTTCATGTAGGTGGCACATTGAATGGACGAGGTATCGTGCGTATGCAAGTGAATGGGAATGTTTATTTCACTTCGCAGGGCCGAGATCAGTTCGCTCGCCGCATAAGGTTTCAGCAATCCGGCCATGTCTTTGATGGCCAGAATGTGTGCGCCCGAATTTTCGATGTCTTTGGCCAGTTGCACATAATAGTTCAAGTCGTACTTGCTTCGTTTTCCGTCGAGAATGTCCCCGGTATAACAGAGTGATACCTCGGCCAGACCGCCTGTTCTTTTTCGTACATATTTGATACTTGGCTCCATGGCTTTCATCCAGTTCAGCGAATCGAATATGCGGAAAATGTCTACTCCGGTATTCCATGCTTCCTCGACGAATTTTTCAATCAGGTTGTCGGGATAGGCGGTATAGCCCACGGCATTGCTGCCCCTGAGCAACATTTGAAGCAATATATTGGGCATGGCATGCCGTAAATCGGCCAGACGTTTCCAGGGATCTTCGTGAAGAAAACGCAGGCAGACATCAAAGGTGGCTCCACCCCAGACTTCCATGCTGAATGTTTGCGGATGTTCTTTTGCAAAGGCCTCCGCCACGGCCATCATGTCGATGGAGCGCATGCGTGTTGCCAGTAGGCTCTGGTGAGCATCCCGCATGGTCGTGTCGGTATACTGAATTTTCTTCTCCTTTTTCAGCCACTTGCTGAACTCATCCGGTCCCAGTTTGGTTAGTAAATCCTTGGTTCCTTTCGGATAATCGCCGTACTTGTCGAACGGGGGGATAACGGGATTTTCAAGTCGCTTGTTCGGGTCGGTGAATTTGACATCCGGGTTCCCGTTCACCACGATGTCCGCGATGAATTTTGCAGCCTTGGTTGCCCGGTCGAGCTGGGTTTTAAAGCTAAACAGGCCCGGATTTTCCTGAATGAAATTGACCGTGGCCTTTCCGCTTTTAAACGTTTCGTGCTCAATGATGTTCAACAGAAAGGAAATGTTGGTCTTGACTCCCCGGATTCTGAATTCCCTCAGCGCCCTGTCCATTTTCCGGCATGCCCCGTCAAGGGTTCGTCCCTGTGCGCTGACCTTGACCAGCATCGAGTCAAAGAAAGGGCTGATCGTAACCCCCTGGTAAAGGCTTCCGGTGTCCAGCCTGATTCCAAAACCGGCGGCACTGCGGTAAGTGGTTATCGTTCCGTAATCGGGTTGGAAATTCTTCTCCGGATCTTCGGTGGTGATTCTGCTCTGTATGGCAAAGCCGGTAATGTGGATCGATTCCTGACCGGCAATCTTGATCTGCTGGTCACTGAGTTTGTACCCGCCCGCAATAAAAATCTGGGTTTTCACCAGATCAATTCCGGTAACCATTTCGGTCACGGTATGCTCCACCTGTATTCGCGGGTTAACTTCGATAAAATAGATGTTCCATTTTTTATCGACCAGAAATTCGACCGTACCGATGTTGTTGTAGTTCACCTTCCGGGCAATGGCCAGTGCGTACTCATATAATTTGTCCCTGGTTTTCTGCGGTACGCCGGACGAGGGAGCAACTTCCACCACCTTCTGAAAACGTCTCTGTACGGAGCAATCCCGTTCAAAGAGATGCACGATGTTTCCGTGATGATCTCCGGCTATCTGAATTTCGATGTGTTTTGGGTTGTCGACAAATTTTTCGATGAAGACCGTATCGTCTCCAAATGCATTGAGTGCTTCACGACGGGCATCGTCAAAGCTCTTTTCGAGTTCGGACAGTTCACGGATAACCCTCATTCCTCTGCCGCCTCCTCCTGCGGCAGCTTTCAGCATAACCGGAAGCCCGATTCGTTTTGCTTCTGAAATGGCGACTGCCACCGACGTTAACTTCTTGTTGCTGCTTTCAATGATGGGAACATTACATTTAATGGCAATTTTCTTGGCATTGATCTTATCCCCGAGCTGTTCCATGATCTTTGGATCGGGACCGATAAATACAATATTATGCTCCCTGCATTTTTTTGCGAATTCAGGATTTTCGGATAGAAATCCATATCCGGGATGTATGGCATCGGCACCTGTCTGCAAGGCCATATGGATGATGGTGTCAATGTCCAGGTATGGTTTCAGCGGTTCGTTGTCGCCCCCGATCTGGTAGCTCTCATCTGCCTTGTACCTGTGTTGGCTGTACCGGTCTTCGTAGGTGTAAATACCTATGGTTCTGATATTTAATTCGACACAGGCTCTGAATATTCTGATGGCAATTTCGCCTCTGTTGGCGATTAGTATTTTTTTAATTTCCATAATAAATCAATACTATTATTTGATTAAACAAGGTCAGAGAGTATGAAAAGTGACAACATCCCGATGAATTCTAAAAATAGTTTTTTGTGTTCGTCCTTCCTAACATACAAGGTGCCGATTTGATATTTTTTTAAAAATTCAAAGAAATTGCCGATTCATGGCGGCATTCTGATCTCAGGTCTTAAATTTGTGGTGAATTGATCTTTTAGAGTGAAAGTTGATGCTGCACATTGTGCGGGTTCTTCATCTTTTAAATCATTACTCAACTATATACCAACATGAAACCGTATTTTCTGTATATATTGATTATTTCAATCCTTCAATCCGGATGCAATAATCCAAGGCATCAAGATGAATCTTCAAGAGAAACAACCCCGGGCGAATCGTCTTTCGGCATAGAGCTCAACGATGGAGTAAAGTGGAAGATCAACGATGAAATGAAAGTCCCGATCAAAAATATGGAAAGGCATCTGCTGGATTATAACACAGCGGATGTGAAGGACTACAAAGTACTGGCCGAAGTACTACAGGGCGATATTAAATCTCTGACATCGAGCTGTACGATGACAGGCAAATCACACGATGAATTGCACAAATGGCTGCTGCCATTTATGGAATTCGTAAATCAACTTTCTGAGGCGGAGAATGATATGGAGGCTGCCGGAATTGTTGAAAATATAGAAGCCTCCATGAATACCTATAATCAATTCTTCCAATGATCAAGAAAGCTGCGAATATTAGAAACATTCTGACCGGAATTGTGCTTGTTTGCTTTTGTTCCTGCGCAGATGAAACCAATAATTCAAATGTTCAGGTACGAGGAACAGACAATGCTTCGAAACCGGATGGGCCACTTTTTGAAATGGTTCCGGAGACACAAAGTCATATCGACTTTGCAAACATCGTAACCGAAAGCGATGAGTTGAATATTGTCAACTATCACTATTTCTACAATGGAGGTGGAGTAGCTTGTGGGGATATAAACAACGATGGGCTCATTGACTTGTATTTTACGGCAAATCAATTACCCAACAAACTATATCTGAACAAAGGTGGACTGGAGTTTGAAGATATCTCAGATAAACTGCCTGTTATTCAAGGGACATCCTGGTGCACCGGAGCCACCATGGTGGATATAAATGCAGACGGACTTCTGGATATATACGTGTGCCGATCAGGCGATCTTGATCCTGAATATCGAAAAAATTTGTTGCTCGTGAATCAGGGAAATTTGGTTTTCGAGGAACAGGCCGGCAAATACGGACTGGATGATCCGGCATACTCCACGCAGGCGACATTTTTTGATTACGATAAAGATGGCGATCTCGACATGTTTTTATTGAACCACGAGATAAAAGACATTGTGAACTACAACCGTCAATTGATGGAATCGGGGGTTGACCCGATGGTTGGAGATAAATTGTACAGGAATGACAACAATAAATTTATTGATGTCAGTTCAAAGGCCGGAATCAAACAAACCCCGTATGGTTTTGGACTTGGTGTTGCAGTTGGGGATCTAAATGGTGACAATTGGCCCGATGTGTATGTTTCCAATGATTTTATTGAAAATGATTATTTGTACTACAACAATAAGAACGGAACATTCACAGAGACTATTCATTCCAGTACCCAGCACATTTCAAATTATGGCATGGGTGCGGATATAGCCGATATAAACAATGACGGACTTCAGGATATATTGGTGGTGGACATGGTAGCCAAAGACAATTATCGTCAAAAGACCAACATGTCCGGAATGAATCCGGCCTTGTTCTGGCAGACAATAGATTTTGGAATACACTACCAATATATGGGCAATACCTTACAGTTGAATCAGGGAGGTGGCAAATTCAGTGAAGTGGGGCACATGACGGGAATTACAAATACGGACTGGAGTTGGTCTGCCCTGATGGCTGATTTAGACAATGACGGTAATAAAGACATATTGATAACCAATGGATTGAGGAAGGAGATCAGAAATAATGACTTTGTGGCCAACTATATGAAAGAACCCGAAAAACAAACTCAGTACAGGGGATTGTCAAAGACTGAAATTTTACATACACAATTGAGTCAAATGCCATCGCAACGCATTTCCAATTTCATTTTTCAAAATCAGGAAAATTTGAAATTCGAAGATAAAACATCCCAATGGGGTTTGGGGCTCCCATCGTTCTGCACGGGTGCGGCATATGCCGATCTGGACAATGATGGAGATCTGGATTTGGTTATGAACAATGTAGATGAAAAGATTCACCTCTACGAGAACAGAAGTAATCGTTTAAATGGCAACAACTACCTGACCGTTAAGTTGGTTGGACCCGATAAAAATCCCCTGGGAATTGGAGCTGAAATAACGGTCACTTCGGATCAAAAGAAACAAAAGATTGAACTTTATCAGACCAGGGGATTTCAGTCCTGCGTCCCCGCCCATGGATATTTTGGACTTGGAGAGATAAGTCAAATCTCGTCGGTGGAAGTTGTATGGCCCGATGGAAAAAAGAGTCAGGTACTTGATCCGGAAATTAACCGGCAATTAATTATAGACTATACAAATTCAGTCACACAGAACGAACCCATTGTTCCGGTCCCAAATCACTTTCAAAACATTACAAGCGCCTTGGGAATTAACTATGTGCACCAGGAAAATGTATACGATGATTTCAGTGACCAGGTGTTGCTGCCTCATAAACTATCAAACTTAGGTCCGGCCCTGGCAGTTGCTGATGTTAACAACGATGGGCTTCAGGATTTTTACATTGGTGGAGCCAGCGGTTATTCAGGTTACATCTACATGCAGCGCAAAAATGGAAAATTCGAAAAAATTGAAAAATCATTTCATCCGGCGCACAGAATATATGAAGACATCGACGCCGCATTTTTTGATTCGGATGGAGATGGTGATCTGGATTTATATGTAGTCAGTGGTGGATATGAGTTTGACAGTACATCAAATATTCTTCACGACCGATTGTATGAAAATGACGGTAACGGGAATTTCACATATGCAAAAGATGCATTGCCAACCGTTAAAGTGAGCGGCTCCTGTGTAAGACCTTTTGATATTGATAAGGATGGAGATATTGATCTCTTTATAGGAGGAAGGCTGATTCCAAAGCATTATCCGATGACACCAAAAAGTTATTTGTTAATAAATGAGAATGGGACATTCAAAGATCAAACGTCAAATATTGCACCTGAATTACAAAGAATCGGAATGGTTACCGACGCAGAATGGATGGACGTTGATGAAGACAGTCAGGAAGATCTCATTGTCACCGGTGAATGGATGCCAATATGCGTGTTTAAGGGAAATAACGGACAACTAACCCTGATTACCAACAAAAATAATGGTCTTGAAAAATCAAATGGGTGGTGGTACAGCCTTCAGAAAGTTGACGTCGACTCGGATGGAGATATGGATGTGGTTGCCGGAAATTTAGGATTGAATTACAAATACAAAGCGTCTGAAAAAGAACCTTTCAAGGTATTTAGCGATGATTTTGACAACAATGCTCAAACAGATATTGTACTGGGTTATGCGGAAGACGGGACCTACTACCCGGTAAGAGGGCGTGAATGTTCTTCTCAGCAGATGCCCTATATCAAAGAGAAGTTCCCGGATTACAAGAGTTTTGGAAAAGCAAGTCTGAACGAAGTTCTTGGTTCCAAGTTATTGCCAACTTCGCTAGAGTTGAACGCCTTTACTTTTGCGTCAACCGTTTTTGAAAATAAGGGAGACATGAATTTTGAACCAATTCCTTTTTATCATCAGGCACAACTTTCATCCATCAATGATATTGTTGCAGATGACCTTAACGAAGACGGAATTCCGGATTTAATAATGGCCGGAAATTTATTGTTTTCAGAAGTTGAAACACCGAGAAACGATGCCGGATACGGATTAATAATGCTCGGGTCCGATGGCAACAGGTACGAATCGATTCCGGCGCCGGAAGTCGATTTTTTCGGCGAAGGGGAAGTGAAAAAAATTAAACCTGTCCAGGTGGGTAATAAATACACGGCTTATCTTGTCGCACAAAACAACGGACCACTTAAGGCCTTCCGTTATAAATGATGAAATGGCTGGTAACGTTGAAAAAATTGAAANNATGCAGTTCAGACCGAATCGGGTTCTGAATACCTTGTTGAAAACCTGGACAACCTGATCCTCGATCTGGGTGTGTTCAAATGGGAAATCGGTCGCGGGGAAAGCCGCCCTTTTTACCTGACTATCTCCCCCAACGGTGACAAGGATTTGATCAGGTTGAGCAGGGAGGTGATAAGGAGTGCCCCTGATCTGGAGAATTGGGAATTTTATTATTTCGAACCGGCCAGAGACTGGGATCGCAACTTTGTCCTTTACGACAACAACATGGACGAGCAACAAATAGATGCTTCGGAATGGTATGTGGTCGCACTGACGAACCAAATTGGTGTGACGGATTTGATATTGGAAGCATCGAATATTGGCCATTTGGACAATGACACCGCATTCATGGCAGCGGATGTGGTGGTAATTACGGAAATAGGAGAAGAGAACCGGATACTGAAAATCGGAGATATTGAGATTGTCGAACAGTTGGATGAAGAATTCACGGCTCAAAAGGCACACATCCGCGAGTTAAAATATATGTTAGATTTATAGGGAATAATCTAAACATAGAAACCATGAAAAAACTAGTAGCAGAATTTATCGGGACCCTTTGGCTGGTTCTCGGAGGATGTGGAAGCGCTGTATTGGCCGCTGCTTACCCGGAATTGGGAATTGGATTTGTCGGCGTGGCACTTGCCTTCGGATTGACGGTTGTGACCATGGCTTACGCATTCGGTCATATTTCGGGATGTCATTTAAATCCTGCCGTATCGATCGGGTTGTATTTCGGCGGGCGCTTTGATGCAAAAGATCTCCTGCCATACATCGCTTCGCAGGTCCTGGGAGGAATNNTTTGCCGCCAACGGATACGGCGAACATTCGCCCGGGGGTTACAACATGCTTGCTGCGCTGGTGACAGAAATAGCCATGACCTTCATGTTTTTGATGATCATTCTGGGCGCAACTCACTCAAAGGCTCCAAACGGATTTGCCGGTCTGGCCATCGGACTTGGGCTGACGCTCATTCACTTAATCAGCATACCCGTTACCAATACGTCCGTAAATCCGGCCAGAAGTACAAGTCAGGCTTTGTTTGTGGGCGACTGGGCACTGGGTCAATTGTGGTTGTTTTGGGTTGCACCGATTGCAGGAGCTATCCTTGCGGGACTTGTTTACAAATATATTTCACCCGAAGAAGGAACCTAGAAGGTTGAAAAATGAGTGAGTAAGATGCCGTAATCAGCGGACTATCTTTCATTGAATCAGTCACATAGAATCTAAGTTTTTGAAAAAGAGCAATTTATAATTGCGTCTTTGCTTGGTCGCATATCAAGAATAAATGAGTGGATTCAATCAACGAATAGGTGTGCCGTCGATAAAATGCTACTTTTGTACCTCATATTAATATTTATATCATGAGTACCGGAACAGTAAAATTTTTTAATAACTCCAAAGGATACGGTTTTATCACACCAGAAGACGGCGGAAAAGATGTATTTGTCCATGTTAATGGATTGAACGATGAAATAGCTGAAGGAGATAAAGTAAGCTACGATGTTGAGGAAGGAAAGAAAGGTTTAAACGCAGTCAATGTAAAGGTGGTTTAAAAAGACTTTTATTTTTTTTTTTTTAAAGTCCGTCAATTTTGACGGGCTTTTTTTGTGTTTACATTTTCCGTACCTTATGCTGTCATGATTTCGGAAGCGCAACAGAAATCCATAGAATCGGACCTTTCAAAATTTTACGGAGAACAAATTTTCCTGACCGGCCACACGGTTAGAGGAGGTGGCTCCATTAACGATGCCTATGAATTGAAAACGAATCACGGCAAATTCTTTGTCAAACTTAACAGCAGTTCTCAATATCCAGACATGTTCAATCGGGAAGCGGAAGGATTAAATGCACTGATCGGTCCAAATGTCATAGACGTGCCTGCCCCATTGGCAGTTGGAGAAGCGGAGGGCAGTGCATATTTGATTCTTGAATACATCGAAAACGGAAAACCCGGTAACAATTTCTGGGGACAATTTGCCCATTCCCTGTCGAACCTGCATCGCGTGAACAATGAGAAGTTTGGATTTGATACCGATAATTACATTGGATCTCTGACCCAAAGCAATAAATGGCATGCTGACTGGACAAATTTCTTTATTCAGGAACGCCTGGAGCCCCTGGT
>DNDT01000315.1 GCA_003487525.1 Flavobacteriales bacterium | reverse complement strand
CCCCACCAGTTTTGCCGCGCGTCAACATTCTCCGTGTTTAAATCGCCAAGTCTCAGATTGTAGCGCTCGTTATCATGCATGTTATTCTTGTGAATGGTAAAACCGCTTCCCTTTTCTCTGATAAAGATGCCGATCTCGTTGTCAAGGATTGCACTGTTTTCAATTGTACCGACCCCTCTCATGGATCGTATGCCGATACGATTGTTTTTGAAAACCGACCGCGCGATCGTAACAGGCCCGCTTCGAAAACGGAGACCGCCGTCATTGTCCGCAAACAGGCAATCGGTAACATCAACCCTGGTGAAATGAAGATGGAGCCCCCAGGTAGCATTCGAAAAATCGCAAAACGAAAAACTCGAAGCATCTCCCTTGTCAATGAGTATCTCACCCCAGGAACTAGGCCCTCGTTTTTCCTTTGGCAGGAATTGAATCCTCTTTGTTTGCGTACCATCTGCAATGATGCGCCCATATGATTGTAGCCCGCCCTCAGGACCGAAATAAACAGCGGTTCCGGGCAGGAGGTGAAGCGTTGCGCCGGCAGCTACCTCTACGTTGTCAGGAACGTTTAAAGCTCCAGCCCAGGATACATCTGAAATAATTCGTTCAAACGGCCAGACCATCTCGAATGGGACCCTATTCTGGGGCTGGTAGGTAACAGTGCCCAAACCGGGATCATCGTGGCTGTCGAATATTTCTGCATCCAGGTCACTGTCAGCCCACCAGTTATTTATTGCCGATACATCGGACTCGCCGTCAAGCCCGATCCCGTATAAGCCGTTACCGGTGATATTATTTCCTTCTATTCTGCCGCTGAAAGACTGCACACCTATACCCCTCTCACCATTTAAAGAGATAAGGTTCCCCTGGATAATTGTTCTTGAATCCAGAAGATTAATTCCATTTATAGTGTTTTGTTGAATAAAATTACCGACCATTTTTATATGATCGGTATTTCGCAATGAAATCCCAGTTTCAAGGTTTCCGGCAATAAAGTTTTCCCGGTATTCACCGTACACTGCATCGGCCACCAACAAACCGTACCGGCTTCCCAAAAACTTATTTTTTGTAATACTCGGGGTGCCTTCACGCAGCCTGAGTCCTTCAAGGTCATTATTGGCAAAAATATTGTCATATGCCTTCAGGTTAACCCTGAAAAAATTGGCGCCCGTATGGTTATCAGCAACAAGGTTCCCGCGGAAAACCACCTCGGAGTCACGCGCCTGAATCCCGCTTTTGTTCCGGTAAAAATAGCTCTCCCTGATTTCGACTAACGATTCCTGAAATTGAGCACCCCGGAAGTTATGGCGTAAAATGCTATTGGTAACAATCACGTTGGAGAAGTGAAAATGAAAGGCCCTATAAGCATCTTCAATTTGACAGAATTCCATGATGTTCTGGCCACGGTCGCTTCCCAGGATATTGATAGCATCCCAGTCACCCATCCTCCTTGTCGTTTCAGCCGACCTGAAAATTATTGGCTGCTGNNCCTGCCTTTCCAGATTGTCTGTCCGGCCAGTGCCTCATCCTTATAGAATCTGGTAATTTCTTTTTCATTGCTTAATTGATATTCGGGAAAATCATTCAACATAACAGTCTGGCGAACGGCTTCATGGACATCTTTTTTCGAATTGGATCTGAATGTTACCTCTTCGGTTTGCAAAGACGCTTTGTTTAAGGAGAGAACCCCATAGTCATTATCAGAAATGAGTGAATTTTGGATCAAAGCCTGCGTCGCTTCCCCCTGCGCTACAATCCCATACCTGTTGCCGGACAGCTTCGAACCGTCCACCTTCAGCTTGCCATTTANNTCAGTACCTTCAGCCCGCAGAGAACCGTGCACCAGAATTTCTGTGTAGTGCGACAAGTATTCCGGGTCAATCTTGGTGCTTTTAGCAGGATTAATGATTATTGTAGTTCCAGCTGCGATGGTAAGAGTGACTCCGGAAGGCACGAGCAGGTCGTCACTGAGAGTAACTTCCCCATGCCAGAAAGTATCTTCCGTTAGGGCCTCCCCGGCAACAGTTTGTGCTGGCAGGAGACAAAGAAGAAATATATAAAAAAATGTTTTCATAGTTACTTTACATTCAGTAAAGAAAAAGCAACACTGCTCGATTATATTCCTTAGTTTGGTGAAAACCGCTTCAAAAAGAGTAACCATTTTCATGAGGAATAGCAACGCACGAATATGATAGATTTTTTAAAGTTTCAGTGCTAGTATACTAGAATTACAGAAAATATCGTCATGACCATTATATTAGCCGATTAACAACTTGATTACCATGTTTCTCAGGTTTTGCAGAGTAATATTTTTCGCCTGTTTTCTGATATCTCTATGTACCGGTCAGGCCCTTGCAGACACCCTTATAGAAGGTATTGTATTCTCTACGAAAGGTCCTATTGCGGATGCCGTTGTCCACGCCTATCCGGACGTAGAATCACTTTTNNAAACTCTCCCTGCCTCCCGGAAATTATTACCTTGTTGCGGAAGGTACAGTCGATGATATCGCTATGTTCTCCTATCATGGCATCAACCCCATCAATATTACAGATCAACCGCATTGGATGCCTTTTTTTGCTGTGGACACGCCGCCAGTCCGTTTTGAACCAGGCACCACAGGAATTAGTGGAACGGTATATTACAAGGGCACAGCTCTTGCCGGTGGAACAGTCTCCGTGTATCCGTTATCGGATAAACAGTTTCGCGGTATGGGACTTTTTACGAACAGCCTCGATGATAAAGGCCGATTTTATTTTGACCTTGAGCCAGGTCTTTATGTGGTGGTAGCCCGCCAGCGGCAACAAGACTCAGCTATGGGACCGCTTGGCCCTAAAGATCTCTTTTGCTATCCAGCCACCAATCCCATCCCTGTAGAAGTAAACATCGTGAGTGACGTCCATATCAACTGTTACCCCCGTAATGACCTTGAAGGTTTCCTTAACCAGGGTGCTGTTGATCCTCGTGGTCGCAAGAAAGAAGGACGAATGGCCGTGTCGCTTGCAGATACAGAGATAAACATAGTGCCTGAACAAGGTGTACGTGGTCTTGAGACCGGAGTAACCAGCATATCTGGGCGTGTCCTTGATCTGGAAGGAAACCCGCAAGCCGGGTTATACGTTGCAGCGTATCCTGCCAACGGAAATTCTCTATTCCAGATGCACATCCTGCGACTCATTACACAATATATAGCTAAGACAGATGATAACGGTCACTTTTCAATCGTGCCTGTTGATAACGGAATGTATTATCTGGTTGCCCGGGAAATTCTTGGACAAGCGCCTGACTATCCTGAACGCTATGGTTTATATGAAGGAAACGCCAATCACAGCATAGAGGTTTCTTCCGGAGA
>DNDT01000325.1 GCA_003487525.1 Flavobacteriales bacterium | reverse complement strand
GTGAAGGTGAGTGAGCCATGACCTTCCTCCCCCATTATCCGCAAACGTCAGCGGATAATGGGGGAGGGTGCCGCAGCGGGTGGGGGTAATTTCAATGTAATTTCTACAACTTGTTAACATGATTCTTGCACTCATACGGTATCCTATAGCAGATTGAAATTGCAAAGTAGGAGTATTGCCATGGGAAAAATCATCGGAATCGATTTGGGAACCACGAACTCGTGCGTTGCAGTAATGGAAGGTAACGAGCCGGTAGTGATCCCTAACAGTGAAGGAAAAAGAACGACCCCATCCATTGTGGCGTTCATCGATGGTGGTGAGAGAAAAGTAGGGGACCCTGCAAAACGTCAGGCGATAACAAACCCAGTTAATACAATCTCATCAATCAAACGGTTTATGGGAAGTCAGTTTTCTGAAGTTTCGAAGGAAATCAAGAGAATGCCCTATACCGTGGAAAAAGGCGACAACAATACGCCTAGGGTAAAAGTGAACGATCGTTTGTACACACCGCAGGAAATTTCTGCCATGGTTCTTCAAAAAATGAAGAAAACAGCCGAAGATTATCTCGGAACAAGCGTATCGGACGCGGTTATTACCGTACCGGCGTATTTCAGTGATTCTCAACGTCAGGCTACCAAGGAAGCCGGTGAAATTGCCGGTCTGAATGTGAAGCGTATCATTAACGAACCAACAGCGGCTGCGCTTGCCTATGGTCTTGACAAGAGAAACAAGGACATGAAAATCGTGGTATTTGACTGCGGTGGCGGAACGCATGACGTTTCCATTTTGGAATTGGGCGACGGTGTCTTTGAAGTAAAATCAACCGACGGTGATACCCACCTCGGAGGAGACGACTTTGATCAGGCAATCATCGACTGGCTGGCAGATGAATTCAAGAAAGAAGAATCCATGGACCTGAGAGAAGATCCCATGGCCCTTCAGCGTTTAAAGGAAGCAGCTGAAAAAGCAAAGGTGGAACTTTCAAGTTCGACACAGACTGAAATAAATCTTCCCTACATCACGGCTACTTCAAGCGGACCAAAACACCTGGTCAGAACACTTTCCAGGGCAAATTTTGAAAAACTTGTAGACGGACTAATTAAAAGAACAATTGAGCCTTGCAAAACTGCGCTGAGCAACGCAAAGCTGAAAACAAGCGATATCGATGAGATCATCCTTGTGGGTGGTTCAACCAGGATTCCCGCCATTCAGGAAGCGGTTAAATCCTTCTTTGGAAAAGAACCGAGCAAGGGTGTAAATCCGGACGAAGTTGTAGCCATTGGCGCGGCCATTCAGGGTGGTGTGCTGACAGGTGAGGTCAAGGACGTCCTTCTGTTGGACGTGACTCCGCTTTCACTTGGAATCGAAACCATGGGAGGAGTGATGACCAGGTTGATTGAGTCCAATACGACGATACCGACCAAGAAGTCAGAGACATTCTCGACAGCTGCAGACAACCAGCCTTCGGTAGAAATACACGTACTTCAGGGAGAACGCCCGATGGCAAATGGAAACAAAACCATAGGAAGGTTCCATCTGGATGGAATACCACCGGCACCCAGAGGTGTGCCTCAGATTGAAGTGACCTTTGACATTGATGCGAATGGAATTCTGCACGTGCATGCCAAGGATAAGGCCACAGGCAAGGAACAAAGTATCCGAATCGAAGCTTCTTCAGGCTTGAGTGACGATGAAATCGCAAAGATGAAGCGCGAAGCCGAAGAAAATGCGGAAAGCGACAAGCAGGAAAAGGAAATGGTCGATAAATTGAATGCGGCTGACGGATTGATTTTCCAAACGGAAAAACAACTAAAGGAATTTGGTGACAAATTGCCGGCGGATAAGAAACAGCCGATCGAGGATGCGCTTGCCGAACTTAAGAAAGCGCATGAAGCGAAAGACATCGCTGCCATTGACACCTCCATGGAAAAGCTGAATTCGGTCTTCCAGGCTGCTTCTCAGGACATGTATAACGCATCGAATCAGGCCGGTGGTGATGCCGAAGCGGAAGCTTCAGCTTCAGGCAGTGGCCAGGATGAAGTTACCGATGTCGATTTTGAAGAAGTTTCCGAAGAAGACAAGAAGTAAGAGTCAAATTGTTTAAAAAGGAAGCCCGTCCAACAGTGGACGGGCTTTTTTATGCCTTATTTTTACACAGATTTGATACCACAGTTTATGACCGGTAATAAACCATTAATCCTGATAACCAATGACGACGGCTACAGTGCTCCGGGTATGAGAGCGCTGATCAATGCCGTGAAAGATCTCGGACAATTGGTCATCGTTGCCCCGGACAAGCCGCAGTCAGGTATGGGGCATGCCATTACGGTCAGTGCGACCTTGCACATAAACAAGATCGAGGTGGAAGGATTACCCGGTTATTCCTGCTCCGGCACCCCGGTAGACTGTGTCAAAATAGCCGTGAATAAGATCATGGATCGAAAACCCGACCTGATACTGTCCGGGATTAATCACGGCTCCAATTCATCCATTAATGTCATATACAGCGGTACCATGTCGGCTGCGGTCGAAGGGGCCATCGAGAACATTCCCGCCATCGGATTTTCGTTGTGCAGCCATTCCATTGATGCGGATTTTAGTGCGGCAGCTGACATCGCAAAGGAAATAAGTGCAAAAATCCTTGCAAAAGGAATGCCTGCCAATTCGTGCCTCAACGTCAACATTCCGGCCATCGATCCAAAATTGCTTGCCGGGATCAAGGTCTGTCGTCAGGCTCACGCGGTTTGGGAGGAAGAATTTGACGAACGTCAGGATCCGGCGGGAAATACGTATTATTGGCTGACCGGTAAATTTATAAATCACGACATGGGAGAGGACACCGATGAGTGGGCATTAAAAAACAACTACGTTTCGATCGTTCCCGTGGAATGTGATTTCACCGATTACGATTCAATGGAACATTTTAAAGATCTTGAAAATGAAAGATTCTAAAATTCTCCTGCGCATTTCCGGCGGAGTGATTGGTTTAATCGGACCACCGATCGTCCTTTGGCTTTACTACCTGATTCAGTATTCGGACGTTGGATTCACCGTGTTTATCGAGCGATTGTGGTACACTACGTTATTCACTCCCATGCTCAGCCTTGCGGTTTTGGTGAATCTCCTCCTTTTTTTCGCATTTATATGGCTCGATAAGGACGATGGCTCGGCAGGGGTATTATTGTCTACCTTGCTGTATGCTTTTGTGATTTTTGGATTAAAAATATTCATTTAGTGAAGTACTATATTATTGCAGGCGAAGCTTCGGGGGACTTACATGGTTCCAATCTCATGCGTTCTCTCAGGGCCAGGGACAGCAAAGCTGAATTCAGATTTTGGGGTGGTGACCTGATGGAGCAACAGGGCGGTACCCTTGTGAAGCATTACCGCGATCTGGCTTTTATGGGCTTTCTTGAAGTACTTGGGAATATAAACACCATCAGAAAAAACTTTGCGTTCTGCCGCACCGACATTTCAAGTTTTAAACCGGATGTGTTGATCTTGATAGATTACCCCGGGTTTAATCTTAGAATGGCCGGATTCGCGAAAAAAAAAGGAATAAAGGTTTTCTATTACATATCGCCCCAGGTTTGGGCCTGGAATCAATCCAGGGTTCATAAGATAAAGCGATTGGTGGACAACATGTTTGTCATTCTGCCCTTTGAAAAGGCATTCTACGAGAAGTATGATTATCCGGTGGATTTCGTCGGTCATCCGCTTCTGGATGCCATTCACAATGGAATTCAAGAACAAAGCAGGGCGGAATTTTTAACGGCATATAACTTAACGGATAATGCCATTGTCGCCATTTTACCCGGTAGCCGGAAGCAGGAAATAGAGCGGATGCTGCCAGTAATGCTGAAGGCATCCAAAAAATTCAGCGAATTTCAGTTTGTGATAGCGGGTGCACCTTCGGTACCGGAGGAATTCTACCGCAACATTTGTGGCAAGATGCCAATTTCGATTATCTCCAACCAAACCTATGCGCTGCTTAGACATTCCAGGGCTGCATTGGTGACTTCCGGAACGGCTACCCTCGAAACAGCCCTTTTTAAGGTTCCCGAGGTTGTGTGTTACAGTGGAAATTACCTGTCCTTTCTTCTAGCGCGTCAGCTTGTAAAAGTGGAGTACATCTCGCTGGTCAACCTAATCATGGACAAGCTGATAGTCAAGGAACTGATTCAACGTGATTTCACCTCGAAAAACCTTTCCATTGAATTGGAAGCCTTGTTGAAAGAGGGAGATTATAGAAATGAGATGTTGAAAAACATGGATGAATTGGCTGAAAGGCTTGGTGGACAAGGGGCGTCTGATAAAACGGCTTCGTTGATGATTAGTTACCTAAGTACATAATCGAAGATAAATTCTATCTAATTTTGTGATTGTGAGCGCATTAAAATATTTTCTGGTTTCAGGCCTGTTGTTTGTGAACACCTTCATCATTGCTCAGGGTGAATTCATGAACATCGGAGTGATGGAATGGTACAACATTCAGCGATTCTCTTTCCAGGTAGAAGAGGGGCGGTATGCTGTTTTTGCGGACAACAACAAGATTACGGAACTAAACAAGGGAGAGTTCATCTTCATCTACAAAACCGGCAATAAAATTGAGGTGAAGTCGCCAAATGTGCGCTTCGGTCAGTACCAGAAAATTTATCTCATCGGTAAGGAAACTTCCAATTCGTTCAGGGCAACGCCCATTACGCCCGAAAAGGATATGAGATTCTACGAGGACAATCTCAAGGTTTCACTAAAGCCAACCGGATTGCGCCTGGTAAACAACGTTGACATTGAAAATTATGTCGCCGGGGTGGTACAGGCCGAAGTGGGCCCGAATCCCGCTCCCGAGTTTTTCAAACTTCAGGCCATTCTTTGCAGGACCTATGTGCTTGAGAATTTGAACAAACACGAGTACGATGGGTTTAATTTATGTGACAGGGTTCACTGCCAGGCGTACTACCGAAGTTGCAGCAATAAGGAAATCGAGAAGGCCAGTAAGTCCACAAAGGGATTGGTGATCGTTGACAGTGACATCAATTTGATTACGGCGGCATTTTATTCCAATTGTGGCGGTCAGACAGTAAATTCGGAAGACGTGTGGCAAAAGTCCGTGTATTACCTGCGTTCCGTAAAAGATCCGTTCTGCGTGAACGAACCGAATGCCAGTTGGTCAAAGAAAATCTCAAAAAGCCAATGGATCGGTTACCTGCAGGCAAAAGGCAGAAACAGTTCCGGTGCAGGACCTTCCGGAGAACTTGAAGCGTTTTACCAAAATCAGCGCAAGTCAAATTACGACGTTGGAGAATTGAACATCCCGCTGAAAACGATTCGTTCGGACTGGAAATTAAAATCGACTTTTTTCAATGCCGTGCCGGATGGTGAATACGTATATCTCACAGGCAGGGGATTTGGGCATGGAACCGGCCTTTGTCAGGAAGGGGCCATGAAGATGGCTTCGTCCGGGTACTCGTATCCCGATATTCTGCATTTCTATTACAAGGACGTTCATTTGGTGGATTTGTCTGCCCTGGATTTTTTCAGGGAAGGAAGGTAGGACATGTCTACATTCGAATGTTTGTTTTATTCTTGGCTGGTTTTTTCTTTTCCCGGTCCTTTTCCTTTTTGTACATATCCTTTTTT
>DNDT01000506.1 GCA_003487525.1 Flavobacteriales bacterium | reverse complement strand
AGCTCATCAAGTTTTGATTCGAACACCGTATTTGGCAAAAAGGATAATGCCGTGAGAATTATGGACGAAATAGGATCACACGAAATAAACAGTTTTGAAGTTGTTTCCAACAGGCTGTTTGTGTCAAGGCTTTACAACGTGGGATTCTTTAACGAGCTGTTCGAAGAAGATGGAGGCTATTACGAATATCAGGATCATCAGGGGATGCAACCTTCACAAACAACGTTCTACAATGAATTTTATTGGGTTGCAGATCAAAATTTTGGCCTTGCACTGATGTACCCATGGGGAGGGTCGAAGTTTATTACTCCCAACGGACCGAATACCATAAACACAAATAATATTGACATCGTCAATGGCGTTCTCTGGTCGTGTTCAGGCTTGCTTGATCCTGACTATCAATACGCATACAACACTCCTGAATTCAATATGTATTCAGGATTGCTGTGGAGTGGATTTGACCAGAGCGATCAGCCAATTCTTACCGACAATTTCGGGTTCGTAAAAATTGCCATTAACCCGTTCAACACTTCGGAGGTTTACAGCGGATCATGGGACAAGGGCCTGCTTGAAATGCACGATGGTATAGTGACAACAATTTACAACGACACCAATAAAACCACGTTCAATCATACACTGAGCCCGGTACAGGGCACAAACCAAATCAGAATTGGCGGATTGGCTTTTGATGAAGATCAAAATTTGTGGATTACAAATTCTCAGGTGTCCAATGCCCTTTCCGTAAAAAAAGCAGACGGCACCTGGTACAATAATTTTAATCTTGGGGGAAACGTCGGTGATTTCACCATTGTCGGCGAGCTTTTAATTGACAGAAACGGATATAAATGGATACTGCTTAACCGGAAAAAAGAAATTCTTGTTTTTAACGACAATGGCACGATTGACAATCCTGGAGATGACGAGTACACAATCCTGAACGGACAGGAGGGAAGCGGGAATATTCCCGGAGACCGCATAAACTGCATAGCCGAAGATTTAAACGGAGCCATATGGATCGGGACCAACGAGGGCCCGGCCGTCATATACAGTGCGGCATCGGTTTTTGACTCCAGGCAAGATGCACAACGGATTTACGTACAGCAAGACGGTCAAACTCAAATTTTACTTGAAACCGAAAACATAAAAAGCATTGCGGTTGACGGGGCCAACAGAAAGTGGTTTGGCAGCACAAATTCCGGAGTTTATTTGATGTCTGAAGATGGCGCTACCGAGATAAGCCATTTCACAAAAATCAACAGCCCGCTATTCTCGGACGACATAAAAGACATTGAAATAAATTCGATCAACGGGGAGGTGTTCTTCTGTACGGATTATGGATTGATTTCGTATAAGGGAACGGCGACTCAGGGAGACGATCGTTTCAGCAATGTACAGGTCTATCCAAATCCGGTTCCCGAAAACTACTCAGGACTGGTTGCGATTAAAGGGCTTGCACAAAATTCGATTGTAAAAATCACGGATGTGAACGGATTGTTGGTTTACCAAACCCAGGCAAAAGGCGGTCAGGCAATTTGGAATGGCTACAGCACCTCGGGAAAGAAAGCCCGAAATGGCGTTTATCTGGTATTCAGTACCGACCCTAAAGGGGAAGAACACAATGTGACCAAGTTTCTGTACCTGGGTAATTAAGCATCATGTCCTTCTCATACCGAGCCATACTCTTGAAGAAAATCAAATACGGGGAACGCAATCTCATATTGCAGACCTATACGAGATCAGAAGGAAGCAAGGCTTTTTTTGCGGGGCCGCAAAATTCGAAGGGAAAATCAAAAACACCGCTTCACCCCTTAAGCATTTTGGAACTGGAAACAATCAAGGGCAAAGGGAAATTGCTGACCATTAAAGAAATGACCAATCAGCGTCCCTTTTTAAATATCATGGGAGACTTCAGAAAGACGAGTATTTTAATGTTTCTGAACGAGGTTCTGTTGCGGTGCCTGTCGGACTATCAGGAAGACCACAATTTGTTCGATTTTATTGAAAGAATGTGTCTTGATTTAAATTCAGGAAGCGAAGACACGAACAATTTTCATCTAAAAAGCCTGTTCGAACTGTCGTCTCATCTTGGATTTTACCCAAACGGCCAATATTCGGCCGAACAGCCTTATTTTGACTTGATTGAAGGGACTTTTTCGAATGAAATGCCGCTGCATTCCAACTTTATAAGCCATGAAAATGCAGAGCTCTTTAGCCGGTTTCAACAAGAACACGCAAGGAATGCGGAGAAAATTATTCTCTCGAATAAAGAACGAAGAGAAATTTTGGACCAATTGCTGGTCTATTACAGAATCCACATCGAGAATTTTCACGAACTCAAATCGGTGGAGGTTCTGGAGACCGTGTTTAGCTGATTAATTTTCTGCACAAGGCTTTAGGCCTGTGTGATAAAAGGAAAAAGCCAGTTTGTCGGCCTCTTCGTCCAACCGTTTTGAGATGGGTTTGCCACTGCCATGGCCCGCATCTGTTTCAATTCGTATTAAGCACGGATTGGCCCCAATTGTTTTTTCCTGCAAGGTTGCGGCAAACTTGAATGAATGGGCGGGAACGACCCTGTCGTCGTGGTCGCCTGTATAAATCAAGGTAGCCGGATATGCGACATTGCTTTTGAGATTGTGCAGGGGCGAGTAGGCATAAAGATTTTTAAACTGAACCGAATCTTCACTGCTGC
>DNDT01000264.1 GCA_003487525.1 Flavobacteriales bacterium | reverse complement strand
ATTGTTTCATGGACAGCATTATGCGGCATTTTTCAGGTCCTTCAGGGTGTATACAACGCCCGTAAAGTATTTAACGAATTATCTATTTTCGACAGGGAAGTATCCCGCACAGATAGTCTTGAAAGGGGGTTTTGAAAAAATTATTGCCACGCTTTACAGTCCCCATGATTTGCTGACAGTCAACGAGATATTTTGCCGTCATGATTATCCGTGTGACGGAAAGCCGAAGCGTATCATTGATATCGGATCCAACATTGGCATTTCTGCCCTTTACTTTCTCAGCAGGAATCCCGAAACAAAAGTTGTCCTCTATGAACCAAACCCGGTCAATCTTGAAAAACTAAGAAAAAACCTTTCAGGACATACCGACAGAGTGATTATTCATGAGGAGGCCGTTGCGGACCAACACGGGATTCTTGAATTTGGCATCGAAGAAACAGGGAGATACGGCGGACTGAAAACTCAGAACGAAAAAAAGATAAAGGTAAACTGTATTCACATCGATGAAGTGCTAAGTGAAGCATTGAAGGACAACGACAGGATTGACATTTTGAAAGTGGACACCGAGGGAAGCGAGATAGACACGCTCAACGCGTTATCCGAAAAATATCTTCCGAAAATCGAGAACATTTATTTTGAAGAGGGAATAGAAGAAAGAATAGCCCTGATCAATAAAAGACTTTTCGAAACACATCAACTTTCCAATAAAGGAAACAGCTATTACTTAAAGAAAAAGACCTAGATGACCCGAAAATGTCACAGAGGATTTCCTCCGTGCTTTTTGGTTTAAATTAGTTAAGTTTGCAGCCTTAAAAAAATAGACTAAGCGACTGTGTCTCTAGAGTATATATACCAAAGAACATCCCTTACAAAACACATCTACCTGACCTGGACCCTGGCGCTTAAAAGCTTGAAGATTCGGTATAAGAATTCTATTCTCGGATTTGTTTGGAGCATTATCACGCCCTTGTTGTACCTGGCCATCTTTACATTTATTTTCAGTCAGGCCTTCTTTCAAATTGAAAACTACCCCCTGTTTGCGTTGACGGGACTTATTTTTTGGAATTTTTTCGCCAGTTCCACGGTCACGATAGTCAATTCCGTTATTGACGCGAGAGGTGTCTTGAAATCAATAAAGGTACCGACCATCATACTGCCCATTTCGGAGATCATATCGTCATCCATCAACCTCCTATTGTCGTTTATTCCTTTTGCTTTACTGATGTATCTTTTTGACGCATCGGTTGGATGGCATACACTGATGATTGTTCCCCTGTTCTTCTTGTTCGCGCTTTTTGCCCTTGGAGTGGGCATTTTTATTTGCGCCATGAACATTTACTTCAGAGACGTAGGGTTATTGTGGACGACATTAATGCCCGCTATTTTTTACTTCACCCCCATCGCATATTCGGCACAGCTGATCCCTGAAAAGTTCGTGTGGATCATTAAGTTCAATCCCATATTTCATTTCATCTCCGCGTTCCGGGAGGTGCTCTACTACAATACGGTCCCCGATTTTATGTTGATGATGACCGTAATTGGGCTCAGCGCAGGATTTCTTGGGCTCGGGCTTTGGGTGTTTTTCTACCTGGAAAAAGGATTTATTTCAAACTACTGATGGACGCAGAGATAAAAATACCATCGAAGAAGGTTCTGGTTGAAGCGCGTGACATGCATGTGAGTTTCATGATTACCAAACACGGCATTAACAATATCAAGGATTTTCTTTTCACGTTTGGAATTAAAAAACCATTTGAGCGCAAAAAAGTGCTTAAGGGAATTGATCTAACCATTTACAAAGGCGAATCGTTTGGCATTATGGGCCGAAACGGTTCGGGGAAAAGCACCTTACTGAGAACCATTTCCGGCATCATGAAACCCGACAGCGGCAGTTTGAAAGTGTATGGAAAAGTAGCCCCGATGATGGCCCTGGGTGTTGGTCTTGAGCCCGAGATGACGGGTGAGGAAAACATCAAGTTGCTCGGAAGTTTGATGGGATATTCAAACAAGGAAATCAGGGAATCAATCGACGCGATTATCGATTTCAGCGAACTGAGCCGGGAAGACATCAAGTCTCAGGTTAAAAGATACAGCGCCGGAATGATGGCGAGGCTGACATTTTCGATAACGGTAGCCAGAGATCCGGAAATTCTGATAGTCGATGAGGCACTGACGGTGGGAGATCTGGGTTTCAAAAAGAAATGTTCCCAGCGAATAAACGACATCCGGGCAGGGGGAGGAACCATTATTTATGTGTCGCATCACCTCGAAGAAATACTTCAGATTTGTACACGAGCCTGTTTTCTAAAGGACGGTGTAATTGTTGAAACGGGCAGCCCCGAGCATATCGGCGCACTATACAGTCAGCAAATGGGTGCCCCGAGAAAATGATGTGGCGCTCAGTGCATTTTCCTGCATCTTTGTTTATTGGTTCAAAACACGAAATTGAAAAAGGTCTTTTATAAATTTCTCGAGGTAATCAAAGGCACCGATATTGTCCGGAACCGAAAAACATGGAATACACATCGTTTCGTCATTTTCTTCTTTTCGGTAAGAGGTCAGAAGAGAATTTTCAATTTCTTTTTTAAAGTATTCAGGTTCTTTTGGCGGAGCATCTTTGGGGGGAAACAAGTAGACGACCAGATTTACGACAAGTGGCTTCGAAAAAACACTCCGAAAGCCGATGATATTTCGAGATACAAAGCAGAAGCAGAAAAATTCAGCCATCAGCCATTAATAAGTATTGTCGTTCCGGTTTACAAACCCAACCTCTTGTTTTTGGAAGCTGCGGTTAATTCAGTGATCAATCAGTGCTATTCAAACTGGGAGCTTTGTCTTGTCGACGACGCATCCGGGCAACTGGAACTCACCGAATATCTGAACAAAATATCGCTGGAGGACAAGAGGATCAGGGTGAAGTTCAGGAAGGAAAACGGTCATATTTCCGCCTGTACCAACGATGCCATTGACCTGGCTTCGGGCACATACATTGCCTTCATGGATCAGGATGATGTGCTGTCGACGGACGCGCTTTACCATGTGGCAAAGAATATTAACCTATATCCCGCCGCCGAAATTTTTTACTCGGATGAAGATAAGATGGGCGAAGATGGAACGCGGCGTCACCCACATTTCAAACCTGACTACGCACCGCATAATTTGCTGTCGCGAAATTACTTCGGGCACCTGGTGACAGTCTCATCCGAAATGCTTAGCCAAACGGGTAAACTCCGACTGGGATTTGAAGGAAGTCAGGACTACGACTTGTGGTTGCGCATTGTCGAAAAAGCGGGACAAATCATACACATACCACGGGTTTTGTATCACTGGAGGATGCACAAGGATTCGACCGCGGGAAACGAAGGGGCCAAAAACTATGCCTTTGAAAATGGCATCAAGGCGCTCGATGAAGCCTTGAAACGAAGAGGAATAAAAGGAAAGGCGGAACTGCTCAAGGATAGCCCGGGCGTTTATCGCATCCGGTATGAATTAATAAAGGAGGACTTGATTTCGATTGTCATTCCCACCAAGGACAATGCAAGTGTTCTTGGGGTTTGCCTGAAATCTGTTTTTGAAAAGTCATCCTATCAGAATTTCGAGGTACTATTGGTCAATAACAACAGCGAACAAGAATCCACCTTCGATCTGCTCGAAAAATGGAAGAGAAAAGAACCCAATCGGTTTCGCGTGCTTAATCAAACGTATCCGTTCAACTTTTCCAAACTCATGAATGCGGCAGCCAGGGAGGCAAGGGGGGCGTATTTGCTGCTTTTGAATAACGACACCGAAGTTCTCCAGGAGGACTGGATGGAAGTGATGCTTGCACACGCACAGAGACCCGAAACTGGAGCCGTCGGGGTTAAGCTGCTCTTTCCAAATGACACCATACAGCACGGAGGGGTTGTGATAGGCATTCAGGGCCTGGCAGGACACACCTTTGTATCGGCCCCACGGGACGAACCAGGGTATTTTTATTACTTGAAAGCGGTTTCCGATTACAGCGCCGTCACCGCGGCCTGTCTTCTTGTTTCAAAACAACAATATTTTGAAGTCGGCGGATTTGACGAAGAACTTGCCGTTGAATACAACGATGTTGATTTTTGCCTGAAACTGGTGGAGAAAGGCTATTACAACGTTTTTGTTCCCGATGTTGAAATGTATCATTACGAGTCACTCACAAGGGGGCATCCCCATGCAAACCGCAAGGTGTATAAGCGGCACAAAAAAGAAGTCAAACTTTACACCACCAGATGGAGGAAATTCATTGACAACGATCCTTTCTACAATCCGAATCTAACGAGAATTACCACCTACTTCGAACCGAATATTCACGGTTGATTTTTCCTGAGTTCGGCACGAACTTCTTCCGGGTTTTCGATCAGCAGGTCGTCGACAAATCGCTCCATTTGCTCGAACACCACGATGTCCGGTTTGACCAGTTTTACTCTCTCGGGTTGTAGCGTGTGAGTCCAGCTGAAACCCGAATAACTGAAATGATTGCTGAAATGATATTTCAGGTAATCGGCGTATGAATCCCGGAACATAAGCAATCGGGGCAGTGTATCAACGGTGTTTTCATACGCGACATAATCAACCTCGTCCCCGATGTTGTTGTAGGTAATAATCAGGTGTTGTTCCGATGGATTCTTCGGCGTCAAATGATAGGGCTCCCGGTAAAACAGATTGTGAAGGTCAATCAAATCCAGCAAATCTCCCGTATACGACTTACTTCTGGAAATGGTGTAATCGTCTATTGAGAGAGGCTCCAACCCCGGGTGATCGCGGGCAATTCGCTTCATGATCAGCTGATAGGTGTAAAATGCGCCCAACTGATTCCAGTGAGAGTCGGTCTTGTAAAACAGGCGCACCGAATCTTTTTTAGCCAGATACATTTCGAGCGGATCGATTAATTTGACCTTGCTGTTTTCTTTTAAATAGGCCATCACCTGATCGCGCTTATTAAGGGGACCCAGTTTTCGGAGATTTGAAGGAAGGAATTCGGGATAAACGCTGTGCTTTAACGGAGGCATGATGAAATAGAAATCGGCATTTCTTCCTTCGACATAGGCAGCTTTCTCCTCTAAAATGCGCTTTATCCGCCGGAGCTCTTCATCCGTAAAGAGCGTTGCACCGACGTAGGCATGGCGGACTTCTTCGATATTGTAATACAACCAGCCTTCTTTTCCCAGGCTAAGATGATTGGGAAGCGGAGAGGTGTTAAATACTTTGATGCGAAGCAGATTGTTGAGATTCGCCAGTTGGTTTCTAAAAGGAAAATGATCTTCGTAATACTTGGTATACTGTGCGGGAATTTTCCAGATTAGCTGATTGAAGTCGGGAAATGGGGCCAGAATTCTATTTTCTGAACTCTCGATTTCCTTGGCCGAAAAAAATGGGATGAAAATAAAAACGAGGAAAACCGACGAAAAAACGATGGAATAAGTTCCCGGATTGTCAGACCAGCCCAGAAGTTTTTGCCGGAACAAAATCAACGACAGCAGCATCAAGACTCCAATTGAACAGGCAAAAATCAGGCTGTCTCTGCCCAGAGCATCGTAAAAGCTTTCTGCCCAGCTCTGATGAATGGAAACGACCGGAGCTGTTCTTGTCAAGACGATATGCAGTCCGTTTTCATCTACGGAATAGTCCGAACCTCCCTCTAAAATCGTGGTATTGCTTCTTAGCTTTTCCTGAAGTTCTTCCGCGGTCCAGACAATTTCCCTGTAAAAGCCTCCAACGCGGATTTCTTTTATTACAAATGAGCTGAACTCCGGACGGGTCAAC
Source organism: Flavobacteriales bacterium (assembly GCA_003487525.1). Classification (GTDB taxonomy): domain Bacteria; phylum Bacteroidota; class Bacteroidia; order Flavobacteriales_E; family Vicingaceae; genus UBA11591. Next base: position 1,087 of record DNDT01000264.1, on the reverse strand, counting down.
AGAAACAGGCGCTTTATGGAACTTTCTTTTGGAACCGGAATACTGCAAATGCTAGTTTCACCCGCCTTCAGCTTAAACTGGTGAAGGTCGGAACCGAACTGTCCCGGCATCGTATTAATGCAAATTCCCAGCTTAACGTCTTCATTGGACTGCACCTCGACGTTTACGCTTAAATCCCGATGTTTGTAAGTGAGTTGTTCAAAGATGAATTTGGACAATACAACCGTAAAGGTGGATATCAGCAGTATAAGTGCGATGCTCTTGACGTATTTGTTTAATGCGTTCACCTTTAAAATCTAAAATATATAAACGGGTTGTACGTATTGTTGACAAGAGAAATGGTACACAGAAACAAGACTGTGATGTAAAAAACGATCGAAATTGCCTTGGCCGGTTTCCAGCCGGTAATGATGGCCGAGCCGGAAAAATTCCTGAAAAAAGGAAAAGAGAGAAAAGAGCCAATTACAAATGCAGTCCAAAAAACCGGGGTAGCGAACGTGGAAATCTGGTAAAAACCGGATCCTTCGGCGCAAAATCCGAGCATACAAGCAGCTGTCCGCGTAGAATATGACAGGTCTTCTATTCTGAAAAAAGCCCATGAAAACATAATTACGGCAATGAAGTAGGCATGCTGAAAAGGTTTCCCCAGCCGGGCCAAGAACTTCTCCAAACCAAGGCGTTCAATGATCATGAAGAATCCGTGAAACAATCCCCAGAACACGTAGCTCCAACTCGCTCCGTGCCAAAAACCGGTAATTAAAAATATGCTGATCAAATTTCGATAGGTCTTGAAAGCGCCGCCCCGGCTACCCCCAAGAGGTAAATAGAGATAGTCCTTGAACCAGTTTGAAAGCGAAATGTGCCAGCGCTGCCAGAATTCCCTGATTGATTTTGAGATGTAGGGATAATTGAAGTTTTCCAATATGTCAAAACCAAACATTTTCCCGAGACCGATTGCCATATCGCTGTAGCCTGAAAAATCGAAATAGATCTGTACGGCATACGCCGTCACCAGCATCCACGCCAGAGGGGTGGTCATTTCAGCAGGGCCAACCGAGATAATTTCATCGACGACGACGGCAACGTT
>DNDT01000494.1 GCA_003487525.1 Flavobacteriales bacterium | reverse complement strand
GGAAGAATGATCTATTTGGCATGGTTGGTCTACCGAAGCACTATTCTCCGCATACCCACTCCTTCCATTGTTTTAAGGGAAACAAAATACATTCCCCCGGGAATGCCCGACGGAAGCACAAGGGTGATTTCTTTAGAATTGGTATTCGCCTGGTATACCGTTTGGCCATCGACAGAAATGACGGACAAGCTAATGACTTCGATTGGTGAATATATTTGAAATTGACCATTTCCGGGATTTGGGAAAATTTGAACTTCCTTCTGCAACACAGAGTTTTTCAGAATACCCGTTGACGGACAACTGTGAGCGGCATTAAACATGCTTTGGAGGGAATCGATGGGTTCAATTTTATCGCCCGATCGCGTGCGCACGGACACCAAAAAAGAAGGGCTTCCGAAAACATCAGTTGGTTGTGCCACCTTGACAAATGCGAATAGCGAAGAGCTTCCATTGGTCTGACAACGTGTATCGGCACCCACCATATTGGCGCCTTGCAGGGCAGCCATAAGCTTACAGGCCAGATCTCCTTTTTGACGGAGAAATCTCGCTTCCATGGAATCAAGCACCTGCTGACCCAGGAGTATATTTCCCTGAATGGAATAATTCGGTCCGACGTTGTGTCCTTTATAATTATTGGTACCTGTCCCCGTATGAGCTGCAGCTTGCGGAGAACCATTCACGAAACCCACAATACCGTATTGCCTGATTTCAGGCTGAGCCTGAAAATCGTTTGCCACCATGTAGCTTATGATCTGCGAAGGGGTATCTCCTTTCATCATGCGCGCCATTCCAGTATCCTGGTTTTCCGGGAGGTAATACGCCTGGGTATTGATGGCCCCGACATCAGGCAATAATTGTCCCAGAAAATCATCATTCGGCAATCCCGCCGAAAACAAATCCACGCATGACGAGCCGGCACTACCTACTTCTCCCGTAGCCGAATCCAGTGCCACAATGGAAAAAGTATCCTGGGAAAAGGAAATTTGAACGGAACAAAGTGAAATGCAAATCAGGGTCAGCCATTTATTCATGACGGTCGGTTTAGGTTGGCTCTAATATAGCAAAGGTGCACGAAAAAAATGCCGATTGAAAACCTTCATTAATTTCCCTCCGGGAGTAGTTCACAACCACACCCAAATATTAGGGTGGACTTAATCGATCCAACGACCTAGTTGAAAAACTACACCGAGATTAGGGGCCGAATTTTGATCAGATCATCCAAACCTGTGCAATACACAAATTGATTTGCTCAGCTGACAATTGTCATTGGATTCACCAGTGGGATTACGTACATTGTCCTTTCTGCGTAAGGAACGGGACTCAAAAAGCGGTAAATATGAGAACTGGAATTATTCTGATTTCCCTTGCTCTGGTATTGAGCAGCTGTGCTACGTTCAGGTCGGGCATGGGTGGAAAGTACGGTGGCGAAAACGAAAAAAACTACAATTCAGAGAAGGTCAGTATTTTGTTCATTTTCAAACACACTACCCAGACAAAAGGCTTGGACGCCATACCAAAGTTATCGAGCAGGCACAAAATCATCTCCGGCTTTGACGACATATTCATGGATGCCATGAATGAAATAACCAATGTAAGAGATTATACAAGTTTCACGGACTATTCAAGCGATATCAGCGACCCTAAAAGAAAGGCCATGAGGGACAGCTTGATAAAAAAGTATGATTACACGATCGAAGTCAGAATTTCAAAAATGAAATCGTTTTCAAAATTCTTCTTTGGTACGGTGGTTTCGGTTGCAACACTGACTGTTTTCCCCATTAACTACAGGTATAACTATGCCCTGGATGTGAAGGTATTCGACCCGGAAGAAAAACTTGTACAGACATATCACCGCGAGGCTCACCTCAATAAATGGATTCAGACCTTATTGGTTTTCTTTTATCCTTTTCATCCTGAAAAAAGAAAGGAGGAAGAATTGTATGTCGACTTTCTTCACGATGTATTGAGGCAAATCGAATCAGAGAAAATTCTGAAGGCGGGCTGAATTTTTTGGGCTATTCTGAATTCCCTTCCCATTATGCATGCCAATTTTTGATTTTCCAAAGACGGAGTGGTTCAGCAGCATCACCATTTACTCACCAATAACGTAACTGGGTGTAGAATTCTATTGTTTACTTACTTAACCAATTGGCCAGGTTTTTGCCAAGCTGATAATTATCGTCTTTCAGAAATTGGTTTTGAAATATGGCGTCATCACTGAAAACAACAAAATCACCTTTTCCGACATGTCCGGTCACAATGGTGCCAAATGCTTGCTGAGCATCCGCTTTTAAGTCACCATTCAAATCTATCCAGGCTTTTTCACTGGTTTGCGCGATAATCTGAACATTATCGCTCACGGGCATCAAAGCCCAGCCGCCATATAAATTAAATTGTTCCAACTTGTGAAATAAGTCGTGAGGTTTTAAATCCACCACCTTAAAGTTTATATCATTTCCTTCTACGATATTATCTACCTCGTGAATTACGCCATTGGAGATAAAAACATTTAATTGGTACAATAGCTTTTCAAATGGCGAAGCAATATGAAGCATAACACTCAATTTACCCCCATTCTCTATAAAACGGCTTATGGCCTCTGTTTCCGCTAAAGTAACCGGTTTGAAAGCCCCTGTAATTATCAGCGCATCAACTTCGGCAAGCACTTCATCGGTAATTTCGGAGTCACATGTTTTAACCATCCACCCTTCTTCCTTGAATACATCGGATAGACCGGAGAGTTGCAATGCGCCCGATTTCTCGGTGGAAAAAAATTGTCCGTGAAGTTCGTCGAAAAGCACTGTTTTTTGTCCGGAAGCAATAGTTGATTGGACCAACAGAAGTAATAGAAATATTCTTGAAAAAATTTGGCTCTGTTGCATTTAATTTGGTAAGGCTAAAATAAACATTTCAAGACAAAATTCGGTTTTAAGATTTTGGGGGTCCAGCCTTTTTACCTTAATCCTCCCGAAAATTTCGATTTCATCAGTCGATCATGGTGGAAATAGCATCGCATGAACCGAAAGGCGATGTCCGGATGATTGATAAAATCAAGTGTTTCGCACGTTCTCCGATCATGCCCGGTTACAGCCTCAGAAATCTTCGTGACCGTTGCAAATTTGCATGGTAGGATGAAGCGCAATCTTACCCTCATCAGACAATACCACTTTGCGGCGTTCAAGGAGAAAATTAAGGGCATGTTCTTTCGGAAAGGCATTTCCCGAACATGAACCAAAGCGGACATCCGTACCCCAGGTATTGCCAATGGCTTCTACCAATTCTTCGGGCGTCCATTGTTCGTTGTGTTGTTCGATCAGAAAGATCACCTGATGTATGTGCAGAATATTGTTCATTTCTTCTATAAGTTATTTAATTGCTTCACTGGCATCGCGCTACCCTGTAGTCAGACCTGCACTCAACCCTATTTAATCGCCACTTTCTCCGTTGCTACATACTCTTCCGTGCTGATGCGCAGTAAATATACTCCACTCGCAAGACCCTCAACCACCAAATCTATTTCCGTAGATCCGGTATGCCGGTAAGCTCGCATGACCCGACCCGAAAGGTCCCTAATTTCCAGCCCGGTATTTTTTGAGGCATCAAGGCCAGTGACGGTGATCACATGATCAGCGGGGTTCGGGAACAACGATATTTCCCTGCCCCGAGCGAATGATGAAATTCCTACCCCAACCACATCAATGCAGGCCGAGGTATCGGCACAGTTGTTTTTGGTCACTTTAACCGCGTACGCACCGTCTTGATCCGGGCTGTATGTTCGCGAAGATGCTCCTCCAATAGGCGCATAACCATTCGCACAGTCCAACCAGCGGTACGTATCGCCATTTGGCTCATCCGCCGTTAAAACGTGGTCTATTTCCGTGACATTGGTATCAATCAACGTAATGACCAGATTCAATTCATACGCATGAAGGCACCCTTTGGCAGTGAGCGTGGTATCGAAATATTTTCCTGTTACAGAGTAGGTGTGCTTTCCGCTTGGAGAGGTATATGGCTCGCAAACACTGTCATTCACGACATCGTAAATGCTCTTGTTAACGGTCAGGTTAATCCTCATAATAGAATCGCAACTATTGGCATTGGCAACTGTATCGAAATAGATACCACTCGTTGTCCAGGTGTAAAATCCACTTGGTGATACCATTGAATCACATACCGATTGCTGTATCTTGGCAACGGTTAATCCCGGGGTCAACGGTGCTCCGGTAACCCAGTTGGAAGATGTCCCTGAAAGTGAGAAATTACTTAACGTACCGTTGGCATTCAACACAGCATTGTGAAGGCTTGTCAGACCACTGTTATTCCCACCTGCAATTCCCTGGTTAAAGGTATAATAGGCCACGAGATTGGGCTGAACAGAACAGAATTCTGTAGTTCGAAAGTTGGCAATCTGGGTTGGGGTTCTGGCCACATCCCAAATTCTGACTTCATCAATGGCTCCCTCAAATAAAATTGAACCTCCGGATACTCGCTCACCTATCCGTAAGTTCTGATTTCCCGTAGGTGTATTTACGGATGATAGGCTTCCCGTTCCGACCTGAGTTCCATTGACATACAAATATCCGGTTCCACTGCTCAATACAAAGGCCACATGGGTCCATTGACCTTCGGTTATCACATTTGAGGCGGACGAGATATTGGCATTCGTCCCTCCCGATATAAATGTCAGTCCCCTTGTACCTGTAACCGAGAACGTATTTCTCGATCCGGCCAGATTTTGACCGTAATCCGTGATGCACAAGTTCGTGGCTGAGGCTCCGATATCAACGTATACCCATGCTTCAAAGGTCCTGTTGTTCGTTCCAAATACCCCCGGGAAGGTCGTTTGCACATAGTCATTTGAACCGTCAAAATGCAGGGCGTTTTGACCAAAAGTTG
>DNDT01000217.1 GCA_003487525.1 Flavobacteriales bacterium | reverse complement strand
CCTTGGGGGTAGGTGTCAAAGCAGTTAAGACACTGGCAGTTGCATGAACTGCTAGCAGCGCCTCCAAATACTCGTTTAGATGTTCCATAAAAATACCATACACTCTTTCATTCTATATGCATAGGTTTATAGTAAAAAAATGTCTTTATATCTTCTCTAATAATCCATTTAGAATCTTCATTCTTTTGGAACCATTTTTTCCAAACACGAAATTGTTTTTCTTTTTTTGCTGAATCACAACGAAAAGCTAAAGAGTCTCCTGGTGGAATCAACTTAATCCATTCACGTACAATTCTCATACCTATTAATTGTAATTTCATAGCTTGTTTACCTGTCAAATTCAATCTCAATTGGCGGCTTCTTTTGTTTTTTCTGTCCTGCATCCAATCGTTTGCTTGTCTTTTTGATCGGCAAACGGCCATGCTGGCTAACCACACACAGCCATTCATCGTCCTCACCCATGGAATTAAGCGCAGCTTGATAAATTGTTTCTGATTTATTTTTATTGATTGAGTTATCTTCTTTCGTTTTATTCTGTAACTCATCACTCACGGTCTAGTCGCATATGGTATCAAGATAGCAGGAAATGGATGTGTCTGTTGTTGTTCTCTTTCCCAGGCAGCTTTCCATTCTGAAAGAGAATGGTTGTGTTTATCGTTTTCAACATAATCAGAAGTTAAATCAGCAGCAATAAAATCACCGTTTTCAAAAACAAGTTTGTCAAAATTTTCAGCAATCAGATCAAAATTAGTTGTTGGAAATTCAACAACCATACCAACTTCATAATCTATTTTTTCATTTCTAGTGGATGAAATACATAAGAGATAACTTCCTCTTTCAAGGGGAAAGTATCTATCATCTCCACCATCAAGCCTAGAACGGTCAAAATTATTATATAAGTCTGAGCCAGCACTCATAACATGGCCTTCATATGGATAATAAACTTCTCCATCATTGATTTCTTGAACGCTATCGCGATCAAAAATTGCTCTTCCAGTAATTGGTTTTAAATTTAAATCGTAAACAGAAAGATCAATAAATTTTTTTCTTGCACCCCCTTTGGCTAAAATAATCCAAGCCGGAGAGTTAATATCAATACGAAACCAATGATTATAAGTACCTCCCCCATAGCCATTGGTAACTACTTTATTTTGTGGCANNATTAGTGATATTCATTTTCATCCCTTGTAAAGAAAGTTGGTCATTATTTTTATTATTGTTGTATAGCATAAGTTTTTCAACGTCAAAATCTAATACCATTTGATTAATTGTTTTAGGCGGTAACGCACGATTCCAAGAGGAAACTAAATGCAATGGATTAGCACATTTAGGATTTTGACAAATCTTGGTAACACGAAATTTACCAATATCTCCCCAAGCACATTGATAAATTGCTTTATGAATTGATACATTTTCAGATAAATTATCACTATATTGACTGCGATATGAAGGCATTTTGATTCTTTCAGGTGAATAAATACTATTTGTTTTTATTTCCCAGCAATCTTTAAAATCGCCAATATCAATTTTGTTCCAGAGTTTTTGATATTTTACTTTGTAATTTGACTCTAAGTAATTTATATCAAATCCACAGGTGTTAGAAAGAATTTTTTTAACACAGAAATAGCACCAGTGATCATCAATATGACGAATAACATGACCATGGACACATGGAAAGCCACGATAAAACCCTAATGCGTTAAGGTCTTCTTCAGATTTAGCCGCGATTCTTGGATCATACGTGAAATTAGTCTCATGAGACACTTCACCAAGGATCCGATTGAGGTTGGCCATGCAGAGAAGCAGACTTTCGTACTAATTTTTCTTTAGTATAAGCTGCAGTACATTATCTCGGTATTGTACTGGTTGAACTTTTACATTTCGATATTGTACTGGGCTGTACTTTTCATCAGTACAGTATTTTGTTAATGTACTGCAGCTAAGGGTAAAGTATAAAAGGGCCTCAAGTCTGTAAAGTCTGCACAAAAAAAGGTCGGTACCGAAGCACCGACCCATTCATAGCCCCAGACGAGCTAAGGTTAGAGGTTTCAAACCTTGACTGTGGCTTTCTTCTTAGTTTTTTTAGGTTTAATAATCTTTGGCGTTTCTTCTTCCACAGCCAAAACCTCCTGGAACACCTGGTCAAATTGAGACGCAACAGTCTCCCAATCAAATTGGATATCGGTGACACGATCGAAGCAGCGTTGGGCGACTTCAGCAAGAAGCTCACGATCTTCGTAATACTTACCAAGGATCTCAGCTAAGTGATTATCCTCAGGACAAGGCATGATACGGCCTAAATTCGTATCGATATCCCAATGGACAGAACGAATTAGTTCGCCTGTACCCTCGAAAATTTCTTTACAAGAGGTGTGATCTGGTACCACCTGGGCGACCTTACAGGCTGCATGCTCAAAATTAACAAGCCCCCAGCCTTCTCCTTTGCAGGTGTTAACGCCGACATCAGCAGCGTTGTAGATCACGTTCAGAAGCTCAAACGCAACCCCTGGAGCACCGGCATTAGGAGTAGTCATGATGATCCGGTTGTTCGGATCTAG
>DNDT01000375.1 GCA_003487525.1 Flavobacteriales bacterium | reverse complement strand
CATCCAATGTCAAGATTTTTAATTTCTTCATTCGTGCCGGTAAGTTCGGCGACTTGTCCGAAATATCTAATTCGAATATTCATTTTTTAGTTTTTCGTATTGACCTGGCAAATTAACGTTCACCAACTGATCCTTCCATATATCGGGGACGGAATAATATTCAACTTTCAGTTCATCAAGTATATCCGTCATCTTTAACTTGTTTTTTTCAATGCAGTTTTTAATAATTGTCGAACACCTTTTGTGATAGATTCCAAGCAATGGATGAACTTGATTCCCCTGTTTGCAAATTAACACATCCTCTCCCTTGTATCGATTAAGTAAATCCTTTAATAAACAGTCTTTAATCAAGGGGACGTCACAGCTCAGGATGAGATTAATTTCATGTGTGCTCTCCGTCAGACCTGTTAAAATGCCCGAAGCCGGTCCTTTGTCCGCATAAATATCCATCAAAAACCGACCCTTAAAGTTCTTGAAATCCATTTCAGGACCGACAACCAAGATATCCCTTGTAAGGCTCAGCAGGGCATCAATAATATGTTCGGTAAACGATTTACCGCCAAGATAAAGGGTCGATTTATCTTTTCCCATTCGTCGACTTTTACCACCTGTCAAAACAATGCCTTGAACTACTGTCATGTAAGTAAAAGTTTAATTCCCGCAATAAGAAGTACAAAGGCCAGCATCCGCTGGAGCACGATGCTGTTGAGTTTTGTGCTTCCGACGTATGCACCGAGTAATCCACCAATGAGTGCGATCAACACAAGTAAATAAGCTCCCGCCGGAATTTGAGAACCGCTAAACATGTAACCGGAAAGACCAGAAAGGGAATTTATCCATATAAACAGGGCGGACACTGCCGCCGTTTCCTTCATGTTGGCCCAGTGAAAGATTAATATGATCGGACTTAATATGATGCCACCCCCGATACCGATTAGGCCGGAGGTAAAACCGATGGCAAATCCGGCCAGGAGTGAAATGTACATTGACGGGTTTTGATTCTCACTCGATTCCACGCCTATCCATCCCATCAATTTCAACACGGAAAAGAAAAGAAAGATGGCCAGTATTATTTTATAAATATCCGCGTCCAGTTGGATGTAACCACCAATGAATGCCGCCGGGATCGAGGTAAGGGCGAAAGGGTAGAAGAGCTTCCACCTGAAATGTCCGCTACGGAAGTACATCAGGAACGAAACTCCGGCAATAAATAAGTTTAATAGCAAGGCTGCTGGCTTCATTACTGCGGTTTGTGCGTTGAACAATGCCATCAGAGCCAGGTAACCGCTGGCACCTCCGTGACCCACGCTTGCGTAGAGAAAAGCGATGACCGGCAGCAGTAAGTAGAATGCGATGTCAAACTCCATGTGCCCGAATTTAGAAGTCCATTTTTTTCAACTCTTCATTGAGAAAATGCTGACATTTCTGATCCAGTTTTTTAAAATTCTCAATGGCTCTTAATCCTGCCTCAGTCACCTCAGTGCCGCCTCCACCGCTACCTCCAGATGATTTGATGAGGTATACTTCCTTTGCCTGCTTATTCATGGAGTCCAGCAGTGACCATGCTTTGCGATAGGACATTTTCAACTTTTTGGCAGCCTTCTTTATGGATCCTGTGTGATGGATGTGGTACAATAGCTCAATCCGTCCATTTCCGAGAAAAGTACCGTTGTCACCTTCCAGCCATATTCGGTTTTTTACTTTGTACTTCATGTTAAGTCGATCAAAGCGTTATACCTTTTGTGATACAACGACATAAAAGTAATGAAACCAGCGATAGGTAACATCTTGTTAATAACCTGTAATCTTTTTTTGTGCCAAAACGTACTCATTTAACTAGTTTTGCCAGCAAATAAAAGTCATGGAAATTGTTGGAAAAGTAGAACAAATACTGCCTTTAGCGTCTGGAACGGGCAAGAATGGTGAATGGAAAAAGCAGGATTTTATTCTGGTAAAGCCCGGTCAGTACCCTAAAAAAGTGTGCATTACACTTTGGGGGGACAAAATAGATGAGGCCAGAATTACCGTAGGCGAAGAAATTAAAGCCATGATTGACGTTGAAAGCCGCGAATACAATGGCAAGTGGTATACAGACGTCAAAGCNNTTCTGGTTTTCAACATTCACCTGTTTCTAAAAATCACTCAGGATTTTTACGCTGTGATAATAATAGCTATCTTAGTTATTGATCGGTAATCAAATGCCTAACCAATGATACTGCGGGATAATTATACCTGGTTATTTATTGTCTATTTTTTATTGATTTCTTCTTCTATAGAAGGAAAAGTAACGCATGCTACGTCCAATGGAAATTGGAGTTCATCCGGAACATGGGACAATGGATTACCTGCCTGTGGAGATTCGATCTACATAGATAAGGATAAGGTGGTTAATGTTGATGTATCGGTGAACCTGGATGAGGCGGCGAGTTGCTCAACTTCCATATATCTCGAAATTGATGGGGTGCTATACTTTAATGCGGGGAGAAAGATGTATTTATCCTGTAATTCACACATAGTTATTACAACAAATGGAGAATTAAAAAAAGGTCCGAATGGGGGCAGTTCAAGTTTAATTGATATTTGTGCAACAAATGTGTGGACTGCCGGAAGTGGCGACTTAAGCGGTCCTGCGCCTGTTGGTCCGGGTCTGCCAATTGAACTCATTGAGTTTAATGCTAAATTGGAATCCGATGTAGTGCGCCTTTATTGGTCTACGGCAAGTGAAATAAACAATGATTATTTTACCATTGAACGGAGTCGTGATTTAAAATTGTTTAAAAAGGTTTCTCATTATTCGGGTGCCGGAAATAGTCGGGAAATACGGCATTATACCGCTTACGATACAAGTCCATTGCAAGGAATTTCATATTACAGACTTAAACAAACAGATTTTGACGGAAGGGCAGACTATAGTAATCCGGTTTCCATCACATTTAACCCTGTATTTTCCAGGAATTTTCGCGTATACCCCAGTATAGCGATAAATGGGAAATTATTTGTAGAGATATATAATGAAGAACCCGGTCAGGCAATTCTGGAATTGTTTACCATGGAAGGCAGGTTAATTTATAAATCAGACTTGATCATTGAAAACGACCGATTTTCATATATAATTGACCTCAGTGACAAAGATTTTGAGGGTCTGGTCCTGTTAAAATACACAAGCGCAAAATCCAGTTATGAATCAAAAATCGTTCTTGGTTTATAATCATTCTCAAAATCGTTATCTGTCGAGATTCCATTAGCAATTCCTTATTATTTTTGAATAAAATCAAAATGAAATGTTGTTTACAAAAATATTCTGGGGTGGTTTAATCGTACTTTTTGGTTTGTCCATAATAATCAATGCTGTTTTCAAAATAAACTTTCCTTTTTTCAAGGTATTTATTTCATTGGTCATCATCTACATTGGCTTTAAAATGTTGTTTGGGGGCTTCGGTTTTAAAATGAACAACGATGGAGAGGAAAATTCGACGGTATTCGGGTCGACGCGCATCCAGGTTGAAAGAATTGAAGGAAACCTTGAATACAATTCCGTTTTCGGAAGTCAGGTTCTTGACTTTAGAAAAGTAACCGGCATTGCGGATGAAGCTGAAATTGAAATAAGTGCGGTTTTTGGCGGGATAAAAGTTTACCTGCCCGAAAATGTGACGATAAAAATGAAAGCAAGCAGTGCATTTGGATCAGTAAAATCACCAAATGGGGAAGCAATAAGCTTTGGAGAAGCCAGGAAGACCATTTCAAAAGGAAGTGACCCGGGAAAAACGGTCTACCTTGAAGTCAATGCTGTTTTTGGCAGTGTTGAATTGCGTTAGGTGTTT
>DNDT01000243.1 GCA_003487525.1 Flavobacteriales bacterium | reverse complement strand
GCAAACTTAATCGGGGCCTGGGGTAAATTGCGTCCGGGAATTAAACTTAGAAACACGATCAGGATTCCCACAGCCCATGAGAATCTGTATTTTAGAATGCTGTAAATAGCTAAGCGATGCTTTGTTCGTAATCTTCGGCCGAAAGCAAACCGTCAATCTCGGAAGCGTCGGACAATTTTACCTTCACCATCCAACCTGCACCATAAGGATCGCTATTCACGCTTTCCGGAGCAGACTCAAGTGCTTCGTTAAACTCCATAACTTCACCTGAGACCGGCATAAAAAGATCCGATACTGTTTTAACTGCTTCGACCGTTCCAAACACCTCCTCTTTCTTGAGTGTATCTCCAACCGTTTCAATCTCAATATAAACGATATCACCCAATTCACCTTGTGCATAATCGGTTATTCCGATGGTGGCAACGTCGCCGCTAACCTTGACCCACTCGTGGTCTTTTGTGTATTTTAAATCCTTAGGAACATTCATCTCTGTATTATTTGAATTATCTGCCAGCGAAATTAACATTTACAATCAAAGCACTTCCAAAATAATTGAAATTTGTCAGCCTTATTGAGCCAGTGAGAATCGAAGTGAGATTCCGTAGTTGGATGAAGCCGTCGGGAATGAATTGGAGATAAACGGTTTCGTAACAATGCGGTCGTAAAAAGCCCTGATATTGAATTTAGGGCTCATGGCCAGGTCTGCGGTTAATTTAATGGAGAGTACATTTTGTCCGCTACCCGGCTGGCTGCTCACCTGATCACCTATATTCCTGAGAATGGTGAAATTCTGACGGGACGAAATGTCCATTCTGGTAATAATATCCTTGGGATCTACCTTGGTGTTTTTTGTAAACGTAATTCGGATGTCCCGGAACGTGTAACCAATGCTTATGATGTATTCCCTCCCTTTGACTTCATTTATTTGATTGTTGACCGTACTCATACTGATGTTGCGATCACGCTTGTATTCAAATCCGAGCAACAGTCCATTTCTAAAATTAAAATCGATGTCAAAAAACGGACTGAAGGCTTCGGTTATGGATACGACCGAAATCTGGTATTTCGGAATATAGTTTCCTGTGGCCACGTCCGTGATAAGAGCATTTCCACTGGTGTCCGTGACAAGATTGTTGGTCGTGAACGAACCGATGTTGAAGGTCGACCGATACGCATGGTTAAGGGTTATGCTCTGAAAATATTTTTGAAGCCATTTAATTTTGCCGATTCCGTCATAGGTTATCCTCCAGTTAGGCAGCGGAAAGATCTTTCTGAAATTAATTGCCGGACTGATGTCAACGTCGCTTTTTCCGCTATACGCAGCCAAAAACGACGAAATCAATACTTCCTGCTGGGTCGAACCGTATTCGTTGTAATAGCCCGAAGCGTTTTGCGTGTAGCTGTAATTCGGATCTCTCAGTGCCCGGTCAGCAGCAAGTTTCTGAGAAGCCTGTGTCCTGAATTCATTGAATTTGGTAAAGGTCGTCGAACTGTAATCGGAAGGATTGTCACCGACGAAAGAAGTTTTATATGTCAGGGTTGACACGCTGAAACTACCTGTCTGAACCGCTTTATCAAACAAATAATTGTCGTATAGTATGCGGCTTCCGAAGGTGCTTTCTATGGTATCAAAAAACGTATACCCCATATTGGTATTGATATTGTAATTCTTGGCTCCATTGAGTTCAATTCTCATGTTGTTAACCGGTCGGATATTGATACGATAGGTATAATTGTCTCCATCCGAATTTTGAAAATTGTAGCGGTAATCTCTGTTTCCGGTAACAAGCCATCCATTATCATGTGCCCGAATCACATAACTGGTGTCTTGTTTCTGACCCAGGACAAAGGGAACACCTGGTGCCGACCAGGAGGGATCAAAGCCGAGCATACTGGTGTTTTGACTGTATCCGGGCATGGTGGTTCCGGTGGATTTGGTGTACGATCCGGATATTTCCTTCACCCCTGTCGCAATTTTGGCAAGGTAATCCAGGGCATTCAACTTGCGGTATTTTTCATCTTCTTTCTTCTTTTTATCAAACTGAGCTTTCGGATCAACACCCGCTTTATCGGTTCCAAGCTCATCGATCGGACTTTTCTCCTTTTTACTACCCTTCTTGTCGTCCTTTTTCTTTGCTCTTAAAATGCTGTTTTTGTTTTTCCCCCTGGAACTGTTTTCAAGCCGTTTCAAGTAGTCGAATCGGGTATACAACTTGTTCATGTTCCAACTTGAATTCCACCGAAGCGCCGATGAATTTCGAATTTCATTCCCGTAATGTTCCGATCCAATTGCAGCCCTGTCCCAGTAATACCCCCCGTTGTAACTCGTGCTTAAATTCAGCCAATCGGTGACGGGGATTTTATTGATGGGAATGGTATAATCCAGGGTAAAGGTCTGTTGATACCTGAGGTTCGTACCGAATTCACGAATGCTTTTCATCACCGACTCCTTCCATGTGCCGTAACTAGTGTCTTCCCGGTCGACGATCCCGTCCTTTTCTTCAAGAAGTCCGTTATTGGTCGCGTCGTAGCTGAATTTCAATCCCTTGGTGAAATCATGGCGAAGACCGTAGGTCCGATCCCAATTAAAGCGTTTTTGATAGTAGGGTTTCGGGTTGTAAAACGGATTTGTCTGTCGTAGTTTCTTTTCGTTGTACCCCCTGTCCACCGAAGTTGAAAAAGAGTACTGCTTTGGCAGGAGATAAAAGTTAAAATCACGCACCAACTGCATGTACGGCGACCGTGCCCACTTGGCTCGCTTAAAGGGCTCATGGTTTTTAGGCTTCGCACTGTACGCCCAAAGTATTTTTCCCTTGTGCGATTTTTTATCGTTGTATTCGAGATTTATATCCCTGTACTTATCAAGGTTGTATGCATAGGTGAACGAGAAATTCTGAATGTCATAGATGTGCTGTTTAGTCTTTCCCTTTCCATTGTTGACCTTTACATTGGTAAAGTTGATGCTCTTGTTGTTTTGATATTCGATATTTGCTTTCAGAATCTCGTCTTTTTCCTGCTGGGTAAACAGGTCGGAATTTTTTAATTCTTCGAGTTCAATGTCCGGATTCAATGGCAGGTATCTGGGCTTTACCCAGCTCTCCGAATACCTGAAATACATTGGAATTGTGAGTGCGTCCTGTGTGAATTTTCCGAGTTCAACACTGGTCGAAAAATCGTATGCCTGGCGTGTTTCCTGTTGCCGCTCGTTTAATTTCTGGCTCAGACTTCCAAACCCGGGAGTACTCATGCTGGCCCCCAAAGAAAGCGTTGCCAGATCTGCCAGGTTGGCCTTGACTGTTGCCGTTGTTGCCCATCCTCCGCTGTTGTCAAAGTCCGAAACGCGCAACTCATTAACCCATACAATGGCACACTTCGGTTTTCCATCATCATTGGGAAAATCAGGATCACTGCCCTTTTTCGGGTTTTTAACCCCAACCATCATGACCTTGACGTTGGCGATATTCGGCGAACCCTTCACACGTACAATGCGGTTGTTGATTTTTTGAGAATAAACCGCCGTTTTGCTGCTTCCGCTGGCGTCCCGCTGCAGTTTTACGTTTGTAAAATCGTCGAGGGCCACGTCGACATTGTTTGCTTCCGGCCAGACAGCTTCCCTGCTGCCGGCGTGGAATTCGGTAGGCAAGAGCGGAACTTCGTATTCGTAATAGTTGTTTTCGTAATCGGACCCAAGCCTCATGATAAGCGCGACATCTCCATAGGTCAATGGGTCTTCGAGATTTGAGGTGGCTGAACCATCTTCAAGGTGGACATACATCTTCAATCTCTTGTACTGCCGGATATCGAGTTCGATGTTTCTGAAAGCCGCCCTGGATGCTCCATCGTTCAGGTACCACACGTACATGGCCAAAGCCTGCTCGTTTAACTGTTGAAGATTTGATGTGCCCAGGTCAATTTCACGTTCTATTCCGGGGGGAAGTACATACGGAATTGGTTCACGACTCGAGTTTTCTTCGACGTTGACCGCATTCAGCTCGAACTCGGTGTCTTCGTCTTCGCCCTGAATGTATTGACCGTCCTCGTTTAAGTCTCCAAAATAACGCCTCCACTCACCCCTGATAAGATCCAGCTGTGCAAAACGCAAAATCACCGGCTGATCAAATCCCTTCATGTACATCCTCATAAATCGGATTGCCTTAAAATCCTTTATTTCGCCAATTACCTCATCGGGATTCCTCAGTGGAATTTTAAACTGGTACCATCGCGTTCCGTCCTTGGGATCTTCTACCACGTTCGTGATGTAGTCCCGGCCAACATTATCGGGTCTGAATACCGATTTGTTAATGGGGATTTTATACTGGTAATATGTTTCGTTTGAACTTGAGGTATTGTCCTTGTTTATGTCTTCGATATCCGGCAGGGTGGTGGATGAAGCTGAAAAAGAACCCGTCGATACCGGGGAGTTCCCTTCAAGCCCGTTGTAATCGCTGTAGCGCTGAATGATGTTCTCGCTTCTGGAATCGCTTTCGTCCCTGAAATACCTGAAGTTATCCGCCGATGGATCGGAAAGTATCTTGCTTTTTGCTGCGGGAGTCAACGATGAGTTTCGAACATCCGTTACAAACTGACTAAAATACTCAGCCTCATCGACATCATTCAGTCCATCAAGTCCGATATCCTGGTACGGTCTTGAACTGGGCAGGTTGTCAAAGGCATTGACGATGGTCTTGTTGGTAGGTACCCGCCCCCAACTTGTCTCCTCATAAGGTAGCGGATTATCCGGATAAGGAAATCCGTTTTCGTAACTCTTGCGGTCGTCTCTAAGGATGTCCTCACTCACCTCGCCAAAGTTGAAATAAAGATACCCTCCTTTGCCTGTGGGTTTTCCGAAAATTTCGGCATAATCGTCATCGATAAAGGGATCCATGACCCAGAATTGCAGAAATTCAATGTTCGATTCTTCAAAATCGGTGGTTGGAAGGTCTCTCATCATACCGCCCCAGCGGGATTCCGGGTTCTGCAATTTTCCGTTTATATCCAATCCGGAAGAAACTCCGGGAAATCCAGCGGGTGGGTCATAATTGTACTGCCCCCTTTCAGTTGGGTCAAAGGCAATATCCAATACCGGGATGTTACCGATCAAACTGGCATCGTAGGACTTTTTCGGAAAAATATCGTTCTGAAGTACCTCCTTCATGTACTTGTTGCTCTGCATTTCAGGAGTAATGTTGGCAGGTAATCGGGAATCATTGTCCCTGAAAAACAGGGGATCAATGACGTACCAGCTCAACTTGGCCCTGTTGTATCCGTAAACCAAGGTGTCACCTCCAAAATTTTTTGTTTCCGGGAACTGCTCCTGTCCCCTGGGTGTACTGGCGAGTTTCCAGTTAAACTGCTGCTTTAGATCCTGAGTTGATTGGCTGCCCTCAAAATCATCGATGTACGCCACCCCTTCTTTGGTTATGGCCCTGGAATTTCCTGGAATTAAATAAGCGAATTCGGCGGTGGTATTTACCTTGGATTTTTCCTTTGTATCGTACAAGGGTAAAGCGTCTGCAATTTTTGTCAGAATCGGGGCATCCATTGAATACGAACCGTCAACGCCGACAATGGTGTTTGAAATTGCCTCGTCACCGATGTTCACCTTGTTTGTCAACGGTCTCTCCGTCAGGTTTAAAACCGTACCACCGACCTGAAGGTCCTCGTTGACATCGTAATCCACCCTTGTACCCATCAGTGTTTTGGTCTGAATGTTAAACAGTGAATTGCTTTCGAGGGACACATTGATGTTCGCATTTGATTCGAGCAATCCCTGATTCAGAATTCTTACGGTCCCCATGTTGTAATCGACCTGGTAATCGACGTTCTCGGTAAGCCGAACACCTCCCGCTGTCACCACGACAGATCCCTGGGGTATGTTGAACGCATTCAAGCGAATCTCGGAACTGGAACTCGACTTGTACGATCCTTTTATGACGAATCGATTTTTATCGGCATNNGAGGCCAGTGCTTTTATCGTCGAATACAGGGAATCGAATGCATATTTGTCACCCAAATCCGGGTCCACCAGTTTTTTTCGGAGAGTTGCTCCAAATGGTTCAATGACAGGAAAATAAACCCGGCCCTTGTCAGGTCTGATCGTGATTCCCTCGACGTAGTCAAATTCTCCGTCCTCCACCTTCGAATTGTAATAATCAAGGTTGTCAAGCTCAGTCACATGTATCAATAATTGATCACTGATCGGACCTTCTGCGATGAAAGGAAGTTCGACCCCCACTTCGGCATCGAGGTACCAAATTTCAAACCTGAACTCGTCTCTTGACAGACCGAATGAATTCAGGTAATACACGTTCTTCATCATCAGGTCCCACATCGGGATATCGGTATTGGTCAGGGTGGACTTGAGCAGCTTTACGTAAATGGCATCTCTGTTTTGTCCCACGTTGTTACTCATCTCACCTACCCGGTAGGTGCGGTCATTGAGGATGTATTCATAGGAAACTCCCAGTATGTCCTGGGGATCCATCTTACGGTTAAGAGAAATGTAACCGAGCCGTTCGTTGAGTTTGTATTCGGACGACCCTATCAGCACACCTTCAAATGCTTCAAAATCGGTTGCAGGAGCAAGATTCAATCGGTTTTCAAGGATATCCTTGGCACCGGAAAATGCCCGTATCTGGTCTTTTTCTGCCTGCGAAAGATTCGGATCATTCGGACTGGTCAGCATCGAATACAAGTTGTTTGACTCGTAGTTATCCGGATTTTCATTCCGGCCATACACCTTGAATGGTGGTCTGGAACGCGCCTTGTCCCGACTGCTTTCTCCCATATCCGTGAATGCAATAATGTTACGGGCATTTTCAATTTGCCCGCCTGCCTGGGTGACCCAGACTTCTACCTTGGAAATCCGAAAACTCGAAATAATATTCGGCAAGTCACTTAATGCCTGGTTGTAGTGATCCCTGAAATAATGAGCCAAAAAATAGTGCTGATAATCTTCGTAATCGGAAGCTGAAAACTCAAATTCGGTGGTTTGCGCTCCCCCTTTCACATTCACTTCCTTTCGCTCGCCTTTTTCCTGACTGAAAATGGTTGTTACGCGCATCCGGCCGAACTTCAATTCGGTTTTCACGCCAAACAGGGTTTGTGAACCCTGTATCAATGATCCCTTAAGGGGAAGGGCAACGTTTCCAAGTTCAATTTTCTGGATGATCTCGTCTTCGTAACCGGTATACTCAATCTTTGTCTGGTTCTCAAAATCAAACGTCGCTTCGGTATTGTAGCTGGTCGATATTTTCAATTTATCCCCGATGCTTCCAACCACGTTCAGCTGAATTTTTTCATCGAAATCAAAATTGGTGGTCCTCCGCTGGTTCTCCGGTATAGCCGGATTGTCCCTGCGGGTTGTGTTAAGTCCGAATGATATTTCGGCCGATCCCTGGGGTCTGATGTCAATGGTATTTCCTCCGAAAATTCTGTCAAAGGCTTTACCTTCCACATAGAGTTTCGGCCTGAATCCGGCACCACTCCCCATATCTTCTTCCCTCGCCTTTTCCCTGAAAAAATCACGATCACTTTTTTTCAGGTCGTAGTTCAGGTATTCTTCCATATTCATCTGGGTAGGACTACGGTAATTTCTGTCCCCAACCTTTTGAGTATATATGTAAGTATCGGTTATCGGATCATAGACAAATTCTCCCTTAATATTTGACGGGTTTCTCAGGTACATTCCATTTAATTCTCCATTTGGAGATCCCTGGTTGTCCTTGAAAGGAAAGGGCAATTCTACCTTTCCGCTATCCTTTTCCGTGGTATCCGGAGCCTGATAAAAATAGTTGTCTGCTATCGCATTGATATTCAGACATATAAATATCACAATAAGCGCACTTTTAGGCCAATGTTTTATTCGCCTCAGCAACAAACTGAATATTAATTGAACGCTCAAATTCAGAAGTTTTCCGGTATTAATTACCCTTTAATACGGCTTTAACCAGCAGTTCCACTGACACCTGATCATTGTTGTCTTTCATAACCTTGGACAAGCTTTTTTCTGCCAATGCTTTATTGTATCCCAGCATTAGCAATGCTGATAACGCTTCATCTTTCAAGCTATTGCCCAAACCCGGAGAAATAGAGGTGATTTCTTCTTTGCTTAACTTATCTCGAAGATCAACGATGATGCGTTCGGCAGTTTTATTACCAATACCTTTTACGCCTTTAAGTGATCCGACATCACCGTTTACAATGGCTTCCTGTATTTCACCGGGGTCCATGGCCGAAAGAATCAGGTTTGCCGAAGAGGCCCCCACACCGGAAACAGAAATCAACAGATTAAACATTTCTTTTTCCGATTTCTGGAAAAAACCATAAAGAAGGTGGGCATCCTCTCTAATAATCTGCTGGGTGTGCAATACACACGTACCTGAATCCGGAAGTTGTGAGTAGGTGTGCAAACTGACATTTACCTTATAGCCAACGCCGTTGCAATCTATAATTGTGTAAGCCGGATTTTTTTCAATTATTTTTCCTTCAATTCTCGCAATCATAATTAAGCTTCTCTTGTTTGAGCATCTGCCACGGCAATGGTAACCATATTTACGATTTCCCTGACCGTGCTACCCATCTGCAATATATGAACTGATTTATTCAATCCAAGTACAACCGGTCCAATCATTTCAGCTTCTCCAAGCTGACCGATCAGCTTATATGCAATATTTCCGGAAGCAAGGTTTGGAAATATCAAGGTATTCGTCTTATGCTCAGCGAGTTCATTGAATGGGAAAACATCGTTGCGCAAGTCTTTGTCCAGGGCAAAATTTGCCTGTATCTCACCGTCAACAACAATGTCTTTATGATCCCTGTGTAAAATTTCAATCGCCTTTCCGATTTTTTTCGATTCATCCGAGAATACAGAACCGAAATTGGAATACGACAAGAGAGCTAGTTTAGGTTCCAGATTAAAACTTCTGACACTTTTGGCAACAAGTAAACTTATATCCACCAAATCATTGGAACTTGGCTCAATATTTACGGTCGTGTCGGCAAAGAAATATGGACCCGATTTTTTAGTCCAGATAATATGCATGCCGGCAATTCTTCCTGTTCCTTCTTCTTTACCTATAATTTCAAGTGCCGGCCTGATAGCCGTAGGGTAATTTCTTGTCAGACCGGATATAAATGCATCCGCTTCGCCGAGCTCCACCATCATATTGCCGTAATACGATCTGCCCCGCATCACTTCTGAAGCCTCGTAGAGTGTATAGCCTTTTCGTTTTCTCTTCTCGAAAAGCACCTTGCCATACCTTCTTCTTGTCTCTTCCTGATCATCCTGTTTGGGATCAATAATCTGCACGGTATCCAGATCGAGGTGATTCTCTTTTACAAGCCTGTGAATCGTTTTTACATTACCCAATAGTATGGGTATTGCAATGCCTTCATCCCTTACTATCTGGGCAGCCTTTAAAATTTTATAGGTGTCAGCCTCGGCAAACACGACCCGTTTTGGGTCACTTTTTGCTCGCAATGTCAGGTTCCGCACAAACTTATTGTCCAGACCAAGTCTGTCACTGAGTTCCCTTTCATAGGCTTCCCAGTCCGTTATCGGTTTTTGAGCAATACCGGATTCCATGGCTGCCCTTGCTACGGCAGGGGCTATTTTTGTAATCAATCTCGGATCCAGGGGCTTTGGTATGATAAAATCCGGCCCGTACACCAGGTTTTTTGATTTATAGGCGGCATTGACGATCTCAGGAACCGGTTCCTTTGCAATACTTGCAATTGCCTTAACAGCTGCCAGTTTCATGGCTTCGTTAATGCCGGTGGCACGAACATCAAGCGCCCCTCTGAAGATGTAAGGAAAGCCGAGGACATTGTTTACCTGATTCGGGTTGTCTGACCTTCCGGTAGCCATAATCACACCGTGCTTGGCGGTTTTAGCGTCGTGATATGTGATTTCAGGGTCGGGATTGGCGAGCGCAAACACGATTGGGTGGTCCGCCATGTCCTTTACCATTTTCTTGGAAACGATGTTTCCCCTCGACAATCCGATAAAAAAGTCGGCTCCTTTCATGCAGTCCGCAAGACTGATTGATTTCGTGTCCAGAGCAAACTCTGCCTTGTCTTCGCTCAGGTCAGTTCTGCTCTTTACGATCATACCTTTGCTGTCAAACATGTGGATGTTCTTCTTGTTTGCTCCCAGCGAAACAAATAAGCGTGAACAGGCCAGGGCAGATGCCCCCGCACCATTGACCACGATTTTAATCTTGTTCAATTTCTTTTTTACCAATTCCAGCGCATTAATGAGGGCCGCACTGGCAATGATGGCAGTTCCGTGCTGGTCGTCGTGCATGATGGGTATATCAAGCTCTTCGATCAGCCTGCGCTCAATTTCGAATGACTCGGGAGCCTTTATGTCCTCTAGATTTATTCCTCCGAATGTCGGGGCAATCGCCTTTACGGTATTGACAAATTCGTCGATTGATTTTGCATTAACCTCAATGTCAAAGCCATCAATATCCGCAAATATTTTGAACAGAAGGGCCTTACCTTCCATGACCGGTTTTGACGCCAGGGCGCCGATGTCTCCGAGCCCGAGAACAGCAGTTCCGTTAGAGATTACCGCTACCAGATTACCTTTTGCCGTATACCGGTAAGCATCGGTAGGTTTTTTTTGAATTTCGAGACAGGGTTCGGCAACACCCGGTGAATATGCCAGTGATAAATCTCGTTGTGAAGAATATGGTTTGGTCGGAATAACTTCTATTTTCCCTGGCCTTCCGTTCTCGTGGTATTCAAGCGCTTCACGCTTAAGTCGGGATATTTTCATGATGTAATTAAAGGGAGATAAATGTAAGCATATTGAGGGTGATATTAAAAATAAATACGTCATTTGATGTATACACTTTTACCCATGAAAAAACTAGTTGTTTTTACAGGTGCCGGAGTGAGTGCCGAAAGTGGAATCAAAACCTTCAGAGATAGCGGTGGACTCTGGGAAGAATACGATATTATGGACGTCGCCACACCTGAGGCATGGCATCGTCAGCCCGAAGTTGTCCTGGAATTTTACAATGCGAGAAGAAAGCAGGTTTTGGAATCAGAACCCAATCAGGGACATCGGATTATTGCAGAACTCGAATCTCATTTTGATGTTGACGTCATAACTCAAAACATTGACGACTTGCATGAACGTGCCGGATCGACCAGGGCAATGCACTTGCATGGAGAAATCAGAAAATCGAAGAGCAGTATCAATCCAAATCTGATCTACCCAATTTCAGGGGATAAAATAGCCTGGGGAGAAACCTGTGAATTGGGAAGCCAGTTGAGACCCCATGTGGTTTGGTTCGGTGAAGAAGTCCCGATGATGCCACCAGCCGAGCGCCTTGTCAATGAAGCGAATATATTCATCATCGTTGGAACTTCCCTCAATGTTTATCCTGCAGCTTTGCTGGTATTTCATGTGAGAAAAGATTGCAAAATTTACCTGGTGGACCCGGGTGACCCCATCATACCGAGTCAATTAAACATAACCTGGATCAAAGAGAAAGCCGGTGAAGGAATGCGCATGGTTCGCGATGAAATAATTAAAGTTTAATGCAAAAAAAAGCCCCGGTAAACCGAGGCTTTTTAATTTGAAAAGAATCTTATTATTTATTCAAAACAACTTTTCTTGTCATGATCCCATCTTCAGCAACAATGTTTACATAGTAAACACCGCTCTGTAGATTGGTTCCGTCAAGATTGATTTTGTGGTTACCTACGTTGTAAACGGTAGAAGGTACACTTTGAACAACTTTTCCGGTAACATCAAAGAAATTAACTGCAATTTCCTGACTCTTATCCAGGTTAAAATCAATGGTGGCATTGTTCTGGAATGGATTTGGATAAATACTCAAATCATTAAGAGCATTGGTTTCATTGATACCTACCGGTCTTTCTTCAACATCTGCAACAGTGGCAGTGATGATTTCGGTAAAACCAGCATCTTCGGTCATGAAAACGGCAATTTTCATGTCATCGATAACAACAGCAACGTCCGGACCAATCTGAGCAGGTGTGTATTCCTGTGTCCATTCAAAGAATGACTTTGCAGCAGTAGTTGAAATCTTCTGACCCAATACCGGAGTAGTCAAATACTTTCGAAGAACGTCCATTTGTCTGTAATCTCCATTTGGCTGGATACGAGCAGGATACAAATACGGACTTCCGTAATCACTTTGGTACCCGTCAATGTTATCCTGTAACACGGCAACAGTTAAGTAATCATCTCCTGTTCCATTAGAAGTGTAATATCCTTCAACGTGAACGTATATTTTATTGGTACCTGTTATATAGTGTGCTTCAATTGCAAGGTTTAATGGAGAAGGTAAGTCAAAAACCTGACTTGCAACAGTTGCCCAACTTCCACGGCTCATCGCAGTTTTTCCAGGAGTCATTGCAAACGAAGTTACCATTCTGTTCACGTTTCCGGCAGGGTATCCTGTTGGAGAAGATAAACTGTTGATTGATGATCCTTCGGTTGTCCTGAAATCAAGCGAATTTGGATGGCTTGAATAATTTGGGGTTGCATAGCTACCGGCATGGTTGCTGATAATAACAACGCGATCCGGTGCAGATGCTTTTACCTGATCAGCTCTAAGAGCGCCATCAGGACAATATCCACAGTTAATGCCTGTTAAATCTTCTATCACTACATTTCTGTTCGAGGGGGTCGTGCTGACCATTGATTGGGCAAACAACCCAATACTGGCAACACTTGCGGTTACAAATAATAAAACTCTTTTCATGGTAAATTATTAATTAGTTATGAATCAAAAATAACGAATTATTAATGCAATAATTCATGATTAAGCCATAAATATAACTAAAAACGATGAAATGTTGAATTCCTAAATTTCTAGTATATCGTTAGTTTTTCCCTGGTAATGACTCCTTTGTCATTCCGAATTTCAATAAAGTACAATCCGGGTTTGATGGTTGACACATCGATGATTTGATCCTGAATGAAATCAACTTCCTTCAATTTCTGTCCCGAAAGCGATAATATTCTGGCTTTTGCATTATAAGTATCCTGTGAATTCAATGCCAATTGAACACTATTCCTGGCCGGATTCGGAAATATTTTCAATTCCGGAGCAGATTGCTCTTCAATGCCTATGGTCAGAATATCGTACACAATTTCGACATAGGTCGTATCTGTTTCAAATCCCTTGGGAGTAAATATATAGTCGTAGACAGCGGTACCTTTATTTGCATCCGGTTCGAGGTAAGTTGAAAACAATTTGATCGTGTCACCGTCATACAGCATGAACGAATCAACCGCATACCATACTTTTTGAGAACCGGCGGCCTTTGGAAGATAACACTCCTTCCAGCAATAATATTCCGATGTCCCGCTGATAATTTGTTTTTCAATGCGCTTTGCGCCAACAAAAACAGAATCAACTCCGGTCATAACCGTATAGAATGCTTCCGATACAACGAATCGGGCAGCATCTCCTTCAATTGTGTGAGATGAATTGGTTATGTCTGTTTTATCATGCGTGGTGTAAAACTTCATCACGGGGGATTGCGAAAATCCCTGAAAACCGAGAAATATTGGAATAATGAATGCGTAAAACTTTTTCATGTTTGGTTGATTTAGATCGCTAAAGTACGTTTTTCGGAAAAAAATGACTCAATATTGTAGAACTATAGCCTTTCTTTTATTTTTTAAGAATCCAATTATTACGATTACTCCGGTCCATTTCAGAAGTCATTTTTTTATCTTTGCGGCACTTTCAAACTCTTCAACTTTTACTAAATGAAAAAAATCATCACATTTTCCGCATTATTTATGTTCATCTCTTCCGGAGTATTTGCTCAAGGTGCTCAAATTCCGGCCGTGATGGTAAAAGATATAGACGAACGCCCTTTTAATACTGCGGATATCTCTAACGATGGTAAACCAATCATCATTAATTTCTGGGCTACCTGGTGCAGTCCGTGCAAGAGGGAATTGAACAATATTGCCGAACTATACAGTGACTGGCAGGAAGAAACCGGAGTAAAACTGATTGCGGTTACCATTGACGACACGCGAAATGTAAGTAAGGTAGAGCCTTATGTGAATGGAGAGGGCTGGGAATTCGACATATTACTGGATATCAACCAGGATTTGAAGCGAGCCATGAGTGTAAATAATATTCCACACACGTTTCTGGTAAACAGCGAAGGAAAGATAGTATGGCAACACAATTCATATTCAGAAGGAGATGAATACCATCTGTATGAACTGGTTAAAAAGCTGGCCAACGGAGAAGAAATAACAGAATAACGCATTTATGAAAAAGATTCTTGCGCTGGGCCTGATTGGTTTTCTCGCATCTTCAGCGCTTTTGGCTCAGGAAGAAGAAAAGCTACCCTACCTCCAGCGAGGTGAAATTCATGGAAATTTTCAGGCCGAAGCACAGTATTACATGGAGGATACTGTAATCGGGGCTCCTCTTGTCCCCGAAAAATTGGGTATGAATGGCTTTGGCAACGTGAATTACACTAATGGGCCAATTTCTGCCGGATTCAGGTATGAGAGTTATCAAAACGCCCTTCAGGGATATCCGGAGGGATATCAGGGAAATGGGATACCGTATCGATACTTCACGTATTCAAAGGATAAACTCAGTTTTACCGTAGGTAATTATTACGAGCAATTTGGAAATGGCCTTGTTTTCAGAACCTACGAAGAAAGGGGCCTGGGATATGACAATGTCATGGATGGAATCCGTGTTATGTACCAGGCATTGCCGGGTCTGTACCTCAAAGGTATAATCGGACAGCAACGGATCTTTTTTGACAAGGGAAAAGGTGTGGTGCGTGGATTCGATGCCGAGTTATCCTTAAACGAGATGTTTGGCGGAATGTCCGAAAGCAAGCATCGGGTGACCATTGGCGGAAGCTTTGTGAGCAAGTACGAGGAGGCCCAGCGATCTGATTTAATATTACCCGAAAATGTCGGAACCGGCGGAGCCCGGTTCAATTACAAGTACAGTAAATTNNATCAACGATCCGTCCTTCGACAACGGATACATATATAAAGAAGGTGAGGTAATCTACCTGCAGGGATCCTATTCTCAAAAAGGCCTGGGGATAAACTTCTCGGCCATGAGGAACGACAATATGTCGTATAAGTCAGAGCGGGACATTGACGGCAATAATCTGCTTATCAACTACTTGCCGGCCCTAACAAGGCAACATACCTACAACCTGCTGGCTACCTTGTATCCATACGCCACCCAGCCTAGGGGACAGGTAGGAGCTCAATTTGACATCACAAAAAAATTCAAGAAGTCAACTGCCCTCGGTGGAAAATACGGGACTGCCATTACCTTTAATATAAGTGCCTACAACAACCTTGACACCACAGGGATATACGACGCGAACAGAGCGGCACTTGGACTCGGTCAGGAGTACACCAGCGAATATTTTACGTTCGGTGAAAAATACTGGCGGGAGGCAAACGTTGAATTAACAAAGAAATTTTCGAAAAAAGTGAGTGTAATTGCCGACTATTCATACATCGAATACAATCAAAACGTGATCGAGGGTAAGGCCAATCCCTGGGACCTGGTTTATGCCTCGGTCGCCGTGGTGGATCTAACATACCGATTCAACCAGAAGCATGCACTCAGAACAGAACTGCAGGCATTGCACACCGAAGAGGACAAAGGTTCGTGGGCAACCATGTTAATGGA
>DNDT01000163.1 GCA_003487525.1 Flavobacteriales bacterium | reverse complement strand
TTGTTTTGGACTGGTATGGTCACCCTTCTAAAAAAGACTGATTTGCAGGTCGTCAAAAAAAACATGGTTTCCCTGAGGATTGTATACAAACAGGACGATATCCGCATCTTCAGGAATGTCCTTTGGAATGGCGTAATACAAATTAAAAAACCGCCATTCTTTTTGTTCGACAAGATTGTTTAACGAGTAATTCCGACCATAAAGTACCTTTTCACCTGACTGTATTGCCAATGCCATGTCAAAGTTGATGTCGGAATATTTAAACATGTAACCTTCCAGAAAAACGGAATGAGGGGTCCTGGATAGGTCTCTTAAATTGACCTTGAAACTCAACCCGTAGGTATAGTTGTACGGAACTACAGCGCTATAATGCCCCTGAAAATAGAAATTGGAATCGTAAACCTGTGCCTGCCATGGTCCGATATCTCCGCGCTCAAAGTCCTGTTCAAAACGAGCAACTTCGTTTTCTGCGTAAAGACCAAGCAAATTCTTCAGTGTTTGCTTTCCGGGAACCTCATGGTACTTGCATACCGTGATCGCATTATTTCCTGCAACGCGTTCCAGGTTTTCCAGTGATTCGGGAATGAGCCGAAATGTCTTTGCCACATAGGTTTCATTTTGGATAATTGCGTAATCGTAATTCCAGTGAATGAGTTCATTTAACGAATTTCGCTCCATCCGCATGGAAGTATAACCCTTTCTGTCCATCAGAATAAATGGAATATTCGGAGTTACCGATTCCAACACAAGTATTTTGGCGTCTTTTGGTATGCCCCATGAATCCAGTAATTCTTTGCTGCCCGTGAAATTATCGGTTACCGGGGTGATTTCATCGTAGGGATTATCCTCATCTCTAAGTGTCATCACAGACTTGGCATAAGATAACAGTGGTATCGAGATTAATGCCAGTAGTGTGCCGTATACAAGCCTCGAATAGCTGAATTCCGGAAGTGAGATGTAGGAAAGGCTAAGGGATAGACCTATTAACAGTGGTAAAAACAATGTGTCAATAAAATAATAGTCGTGGTTGAGAAACTGAATCACCATTAACACGGAAAAACTTAAACTTCCGAAAACCCAAATGATATAGTAAAACCAAATACCGGTCGGAACTTCTGATCTGCCTGATGTTTTATAAAAACGATGGATCAGTGGAACAATCGGGATAAGCACAAATATCCAGGCAAGTGTTTTCTGAAAAAAATGTCCGCTCCAATTTTCACGCACACTTCCCACCATTTCGAAAAAGTCTTTTAAACCGGTTGCCGGCCTCGGTTCACTCAGGAAGATCGATCCGTATTCGGACCTCAGGTAAGCATTGTACCATGCATATCCAAAAATCAGACACGCTGAAAGACCAATGAGTCCCCATTTGTACATCTCTATCTTCTTTTCGGCAACGAGCTTATATAATTCAAAACACACTAGGGCGATCAGGGGAACTGCATACGATGTTCTGTTCAGCGTAGCCAGGGTAAAGAATAAAATCATAAGGATATAATCCTTTCTGCAATTCTTGTTGAGGTGAACGGCAAAAAAATACAGCGCAATCAAGGTATTCGCCACACAGGGAATGGAAGGCAGAAATCCCGCCTGCTAATAAACAAAAACCGGTGAGGTCGACGCAATAATCAGTACCAGGAACGAAAGAACATTGTCATTGCCAATTTCTTTTGAAAATTTGCAAAAATAAAATAAACCTATAATACTGTATATCAATAAGTAAATCCTAAAAACACCGGGTGATTTGGTATTGAATAATTTCATAAATATTGCCACGATGTAATTGTGGATCGGAAAATCGACCGCGGTAATGGTAGTTTCATTCGCATTCATCCACCATTCCGGAAATGAGGGATTGTAATGAAACGTCTCGGGATGAAAAAAATCAAGACCATTGTTTAGGAAACCCAGTGCCAATGCAAGATGATCGGACTGAGCCCAGGCATGATGATACCTCGGAAATCCGTCTAAATTGTCGAAATGAAAATAGAGGCCGACCGAAGTGAGCATGCAGAATACCAAAACATAGGTGCGCCAGGATTTCATACGCGGATAAAAATAATCCATTCCCGAAACTAATTTAAACTTGTATGGAAAAGCTAATTTTACCTGGAATGGAAAATCAATCTCACTTGTTTCAACTCGAACAGGATGTACACTACCTGAACTGTGCCTACATGTCGCCTTTGTTAAAAGCAGTTGAAAAACAGGCGATAAGTGAAATTGAGAAAAGAAGAAATCCTCAAAATCTCACACTGGCAGATTTTTTCGACCCGGTGTCAGAGGTCAAGAAATTGTTTTCAAACTTGATCGGGGGAGACGATCCTGATCGAATTGCCATTGTTCCATCAGCTTCTTACGGTCTGGCCACGGCCGCGTTAAATATGCCTGCCAGGAAAGGGGGTAAGATTGTCCTGCTGGAGGGACAATTCCCCAGCAATTACTACGTATGGAAAAAACGGGCCGATAGTTCAGGAATGAAGCTCGAAATTGTCAATAAACCGACGGGTCAGACTTCATGGTCCGAAAAGGTATTGAATACCATTTCTCCGGACACGGCGGCGGTAGTCATTGCACCTGTTCACTGGGCCGATGGGTCAAAATTTGATTGTTCTTCAATAGGCGAACGGTGTAAAGAGACGGAATCGTATTTTATTCTGGATGGAACGCAGGCCATAGGTGCCTCTGAGTTTGACATTGGGGAGTCTCGGGCGGATGCTCTGATATGTGCCGGTTACAAATGGCTAATGGGCCCTTACAGCTTTGGCCTTGCATATTACGGCCCAAAATTCGACAACGGAAATGCACTTGAGGAAAACTGGTTTTCTAAAGTCGGGAGTGATGACTTTGCCAATTTGGTCGATTATCAGGAGGAGTTCAGACCAAAGGCATGGCGATACAATGTGGGTGAGTGCAGCAATTTTATTTACATTAAAATGATGATTGCCGCGCTGAAGCAAATTATGGAATGGTCTCCATCATCGATACAGAATCACTGCGCGGAAATATCATCGTCCTTTATCGGTCGGATTTCTGAGATGGGATTTTCTGTGGATGCTCCGGATAATCGAGCTCGTCATTTATTTGGGATTCTCCCGACAAAAACCTTCTCCTGGGAGGAGTTTAACAGATGTTGCACTGAAAAAAAAGTGCTCGTATCCCACAGAGGTCCTTACATACGGGTTTCACCACATTTGTACAACACAGCCGAAGATTTCACCGTACTGGAACAGTGCCTGCAGAGGTCAATTGCATGAGTTAGGAATTCCGCTTGTAGACTTCAATGTTCCATGGATAGGTCACCTTATAATAGAGTCGATCAAATCCCTCGGTTATTAACCGGCTGCGCACATGTTCGTTTGAATGCAGGAATACCCGAAACGGATTCTTTTTAATCCAAAAAAGGATGTTTCCACTTACGATAATGATCCTGCCAATCCAATTGCTCTTTGGATATACCAGCGCTATCATCGAATTCGACTTGGAGATGGATTTAGAAAGCAGTTCCGTCACATAAGGATAACAACAAATGACCTTGTCCAACACGACCACATCATGGATATCGATTTCCTCCGAAAGATCCATGAAGTCTCCGTGGAGATACGTTGTTTTGTCCTGAAATCGATTTCTTTCAGATTCTTGGCGCGCTTCCTCAAGATAGGACAGCGATGCATCCACCTGAGTTGCCGACCCGAGCCCTGATTTCAGTAATTCATGGTGTACGGCGCCAATCCCACCTCCAATATCCAATACGCTTTTCTCGTCATTTAAATGGGCTTTGATTCCCTCAATCAGTAAACGGCTGGTTTTCCGCGGACCGTTTTTATGGTAGCGCTTTCTTTGTTTCAAGGCTTCCTTATCGTCGAAAACCTTATCAGCTCCGCAACAATGCTGGCAAGTCATGGCTTAAATATGGCATTTGGTCGAATAAATTTACTTAAAATGAACAGGCTCAGTATATTTGTTGTGTTGTGACGTTTATTAAACACGAAATACGGCCGGCCGAAGAGAAGCATGCATCGCAGATATGTGACATTTATAATCACTATGTGCAAAATACNNAATACGGTAGTCACCTTTGACCTGGAAAATAAAGATGACGATTTTTTTAAGAACGAGATAGCCAGAATAAGCAAAGAGTTTCCATTTCAAGTGGCGGTACAGGGAGATTTGGTATTGGGATTTGCCTTTGCCAAATCGTGGAAAGATCGCATTGCATATAAAAACACGGTCGAATCTTCCATTTATATGAACCCTGAATACACGTCAAAAGGAATTGGGTACCATCTTTATATCAATCTTATTGATCAGTTGAGAAACAAGGGAATTCATTCAATCATCGCCGGCGTATCCTTACCCAATGTAACCAGTGTGAGACTGCACGAAAAAGTAGGTTTTCATAAGGTAGCTCATTTCAGGGAAGTGGGGCATAAGTTTGACAAGTGGATCGATGTGGGCTACTGGGAGTTGCTTCTGCCTGTGCCCAGAATTTAACCCTCTGTCAATTGCATTTAGCATTCAAAGAATTTCACAGATAGAATTTTAAGGCCCAATACACATAATTATATCTTCAGAAAGGAGTCGTTAAAATCTGTCATTGCCTATCTTTAAGGTATGAAAAATTACAGATCAATCGTCTTCGCCTTGATGTTGCTATGCGCGTCAACAGCCAGTTCTCAGGATAAATGGTTCGTCAACAAGGGAACTACCGGTACACAAACAGGAAAAACCTGGGCCGATGCCTTTCACGATTTGCAGCCGGCAATCACGGCTGCATCATCCGGAGATTCCATCTTCGTGGCAAAGGGAATTTATTATCCCACTTCCATTCAAGGGGCCGGCAATGATCCCAGAGACAAAGCCTTCCTGATAAAAAACGGAATTTTGATTTACGGTGGATTTGTGGGAACCGAATTATTCCTTGATGAAAGGAATCCCATTGACATTCATACAGTAAATCTCACTGTTTTAAGCGGCGATCTTGGAATGCCCGGAGACAGTACAGATAACTGTTATCACGTGGTTGTGGCTGTAAATAATTCGTCCCTGACCGTATTGGACGGATTGAACATCTATGGAGGAAATGCAGATACAGCAACCAGCAACGTCATAAATTCGGTGAGTTTGGGGCGAAATTTCGGAGGGGGGATTACTACAGTGAACAGCACATTGTTAGTGAACAACTGCCAGGTGTTCTTGAATCTGGCATTGTCTGGTGGGGCCGGTATGAACAATAAAACGGGCAGTGCATTGAAAGTTGAAAATTCGACATTTACCTCAAATAAAATCTGGGGGACGGACCCCAATAATTTCGGGGGTGGAGGAATGAGGAACGACAATTGCAGTCCGACGATTACCAATGTCTTCTTCTATTCCAACAGCGTCTACAACGCACAGGGTGGGGGAGCAATGAGAAATGAAAACAGCAACCCCATTATTTCAGCTTCGCAGTTTTCAATAAATGAAACATATATAGGAGACGGTGGCGCAGGAATTTATAACATTGGAAGCAACCCCGTGCTCTCTGATGTATTGTTTTTTAACAATTACACCCTGAATCAGGGAGGTGGAATGTACAATGACAACAGCATTGCTCAACTGAATGAGGTTTATTTTCTTGACAATTTGGCTGAAGATGGGGGTGGTGCCATGGAGAATGATGGCGGTAGTCACGTAGTTCTTAAATACTCTTCCTTTTTTGGAAATGAAACGTATGCCGACGGAGGTGCCATTCAGAACTGGAAAAGCAGCCCTGTGTTGGAGGACGTTTTATTCCTCGATAATTATGCAGGTCAGGATGGTGGTGCCATGTTCAATTACACGGACTGTTCTCCCAAGGTGACAAACACCATATTTGATGGGAACACAGCAGATCGAAACGGCGGGGCCATCTACAACCGCAGAAACTCCAATCCAATTCTTACAAACATCCTGGTAACCAATAATTCAGCCGGCTCTCTTGGAGGAGGAATCTACAGTGCAAGCAGCAATTCCAGTCCGTGCAGTCCGATTGTCACCAATGGGACCATTACGAAGAATTACGCTGACTCGAGCGGTGGTGGTGCCTTTGACGACGGTGCGGGCAATTCCAAACTCAGAAATTCCATCGTAAGTGGCAATACCTCAAACGGAGAAGCCGATGTAGATGCGCCTCAGGCAATGGCGGCGACGGCCTTGTTCAGGGTCATCATCGGTACCGATTATTATGTTACCGGTTTGGTTCCGCCGACCGTAGTTTCAGGCAATATTTTTATTGACCCTGTAAACGATGATTTTGAGTTGATCGCTGGAAGTCCGGCCATTGATAAGGGAGACAGTTCATTCTACAACACAGGGCAGACACCGGATTTATCTGCGATAACAACAGACCTGCGGTATGCAAAAAGGACCATGGGTGTCAACACGGATCTTGGAGCCTTGGAAGTTTGCGGAGACACAGTGGCAACGGAAGTATCCATTTCCGGCCCTCCGGGAAATGTAGCAGTTAACGGAACATCGGTCACATTTACCGCTTTATACAAAGGGGGTGGAAGCAACCCTGTCTTCAATTGGTTTGTAAATGGTTCTTCGATTGCGAATACGGGCAGTACATTTACCGGAATTGCCGGAACAGATTTTGCAAACGGAGATGTAATTTCAGTCAGTTTGCACTCATCCGGTCCTTGCAATGATCCGAATTCCGACAGCTCCTATGTAGAATTAACGGTTACTACAGGAATCAGTACTTCCGATTCAAACTCACCACGTTTTCTGATTTACCCGAATCCGGCAAGCGGAATCATTACCGTGGAGGGTTCATTCAGATCGAATGCCAGTTATGAAGTCAACGTATCGAACCTGCTCGGTACCAAAGTGCTGGCCAGGAAATTTACTGGTGTTTCTGATAAATACAGGATGGATTTGGCCGGACTGCCCAGGGGAATCTATCTGGTGAGTGTGTTTGAAGACAGAAATCCGGTCAACAGCATTCGGTTGATTGTTAAATAATTAAAAGCAGAATCCGGTTACTGCGCTAACGTTTTCCAAAAGAGTACTGTAGTCCGAATGAATGGATGACAAAGGCGTTGTTTGACACTACACCTCTGGATTCTAAATATGGCGTAAACCGTCCTATGCGATAAGAGAAACCACCACCAAAGTTCAAACCGAGCTCTTCCTTGAATTTTTCGGTAATTACACCCTTGTCATTGACTTCTTCTCTTCCGAAGGTGTAATTGAACCCGAGAATCGGATAAAAACCAAAATGTTCGCCGAACAGGATTTCGTATTGAATATTGGTATTTATCTCCCTGGTC
The DNA here is from genome assembly GCA_003487525.1 of Flavobacteriales bacterium. Classification (GTDB taxonomy): domain Bacteria; phylum Bacteroidota; class Bacteroidia; order Flavobacteriales_E; family Vicingaceae; genus UBA11591. Next base: position 2,149 of record DNDT01000163.1, on the reverse strand, counting down.
AGATATGTGTTTGTAACCGTTGCATTTTTTTGACTTACGTCAAAAAATCGCGTGAATTCGACATTGAATCGAAAGTTGTCCGTGAAATTTAGATACAGACGCGCGTGACTGCCACTCGCCGCATGGTATCTTTCATTGCACACGCCCAATGAAATGCTGTTTTTGTATTGAGCGTGAAGGTTTTTGCCTAAAAGGAACCAAAATGTAATAAGAAATACAACAGATGGTATTTTATTCATTTAGAGTCGATTAATAATGTGTGAATCTAGGTAAATTTTAAGATTAAGTCATTTACTGTCAAAAAAGGGCTAACTTCGCGGCGCATTTCGAGGAGGGCAGGTCTATATGATAAGTGAAAATCAGCCTACAAACCGCGACCTGCCTAAATAGTAAACATATGTCATTTAAAGAACTTGGTGTCTCAACCGAAGTGGTTGAGCTATTGGAAAAATCGTCCATTACCGTACCTACAGAAATTCAAAAGCAAGCAATTCCCGTGCTGATGCAGGACGATCGCGACATGATCGGACTTGCCCAGACAGGAACAGGAAAAACACTGGCCTTTGGAATTCCCATCATTGAACTGACCGATGATGAGATACAATTTACCCAAAGCATTGTAGTTGCTCCCACCAGGGAGCTAGCTCAGCAAATTGCGGCTGATTTCAGGAGCATCATCAGTCCGGGTAGAAAACTTGTCGTTGAGAGCGTGTACGGAGGAACCAATGTGAGTGAACAAATAAAAAACATCCGGAAAAATACCCCGCACATTCTTGTCGCGACACCCGGCAGGCTCATAGATCTGCTCGAAAGAAAAGTCCTGAAGCTGGACCAGATCAAACGCCTTGTGCTGGACGAAGCAGATGAAATGCTGAACATGGGTTTCAAGGAAGATATTTACAACATTCTTTCCTACACGCCCAAGGAAAAACGCATTTGGCTGTTGTCAGCCACCATGGCGGACGAAATCAAAAAGATCACCAGGAATTTCATGGAAAATCCATTCGAGATCCGGATAAATCAAGGTGAAAAGGTCAACAAGAACATTGAGCACGTGTATACGGTCCTGAGAAGAGAAAACAAAACAAAGGCCATTGAACGCTTTATCGAGGCGTATCCGGAAATGTATGGCATTGTGTTTTGTCGTACAAGAATGGATACCCAGCGTCTTGCAGATGATTTACTGGGCAGGGGTTATGCAGCAGAAGCATTGCACGGTGATCTTTCTCAGCAACAGCGAGACCGCGTAACGCTGAAATTCAAGCGCAAATCATTGAAACTTCTGATCGCGACCGATGTGGCAGCAAGAGGACTTGATATCGACAATGTCACGCACGTGATTCATCATTCACTTCCGGATGACAAGGAATATTATACTCACAGAAGCGGCCGGACCGCAAGAGCCGGAAAAAAAGGAATTTCACTGGTGCTGTCCACCGAAGCTGAACAACGCAAAATGGCACAACTGGAACACCAGTTAAAAATTCATTTTAAACCCGTTAAAATTCCCGGACTCGAAGAAATCAGGGAGTTGAGATTAAAAACCTGGGCATATGACCTGGTTAAGGCTGAAGTAAACAGCGATGTTTCACGCGAGCTTTTTGACGAAATAAAGCAGGTCTTTGACGGTATCGACAAGGACGTGCTCATAAAAAAAATGATTTCCAAAGAGCTTAAAAAGTATTTGGATCAGAACAACGAAGACCTCAATGTAAGGCACAGTACCAAGGAGAAAATGGTCCTAAAGAACTTCAAAGGCGATCGGTTTTTTATCAACCTGGGCAAAAAAGACAGGATGGGAAAACCGGAATTGGAAGATTTCATTTGCCAGCAATCGGGAATTCCAAAACAGTATGTCGGAATGGTATCGGTCGATCGTTTGCACTCCTATTTTGAGGTGGACAAGAAACACAGCAAAACCATTGCGGATAAATTCAAAAACAAACAATTTAAAGGGCGTGCACTGCGCGTAAACAGACACCATAGCAAGTAAGTATATGAAATCCATCAGAAACGTCGCAATCATTGCCCACGTCGATCACGGCAAAACCACCCTGGTGGATAAACTCCTTCAGGAAGCCGGCGTTTTTCGTGAAAACGAATCCATTCAGGACCGTGCCATGGATTCCATGGACCTGGAGCGGGAGCG
>DNDT01000386.1 GCA_003487525.1 Flavobacteriales bacterium | reverse complement strand
TGTTGGTGACGAAATTCTCCGTTACCTTTTTTCCGTTAAGTACCAGGCTGAATTTAATGTTGTCTTCTGAATATATCGTAAGATCGTGGGCTATCTGGCTTTTTTCAAAGGAGAACAGGAAAACTACCAAGAGGGACAATGCCATGTATTTCATCACACCGGATTTGTATACTCAAACTTAACAATTTATTTACCAATCATAAGCCAGTCCTCCGTTCAGGCTAATCTGAGCTCCTTCCAAAACGGAATATGGAGCAATGTAAGCGCCGAAATTGACATACAGATGCGTTGTCAATTGCTGGTTGATTTTCAGGCCGGGGGAAAGGTATGCGCTGTTGTCCCTGAACAAGGCGGTTTGCACACTGTTTCTTTCGTCAAATGTTCCATTGGTAACCGGAATTTTGGCATCAATCCTTAAAATGAGCAAGGTCTTATCCTTGAAAAATTTATGGCCTGCCTCAAACATCCCGATAAAATTTTGTGCGTAGTTGTTTGACCTTAATTGTACTCCGGCACCCAGCTGCAGGTATTTTTTTTTCCATCCCCGACCCAGAAGCAGGGATGGTAGAATTTGATAGGTGTCATACCCGATTTGCAGACCGGAACCGTGATCGTACCGATGCATGTTGTTTCCGATTGTTACCTGGGCTGACAAAATGTACTTTTTCTCCAGAATGACGTATCTAAGGCCGAATTCGACACTTGATAATCCCGTTAAACTGCCCGACTCAAGGGTGTCATTCGGATAAGGATCATTGTCCGTAGGATTCAGTGTCTCACCACTTCCGACCATTTTAAAAGGAAGGTTCAAAATCAGATTGAATTTGTCACTCAGACCGTATTCTGCGTAAAGTTGTAACGTATGGTCGGAAATGCTTCTCTTTAGATCAATTCGTTTTTCACTTCCATTCAGAATTTGGTCGTAGGTAAGATACGTAAGGCCAAATTGAACGTAACCTTTGTTCTTTGCCTTGTTCCATGGTCCTGAATAAACAGGCGCAACATGAATTGCGACAAGTAAGAAGAGAAGGAGGGACCTCATCATTTAGGTGAACATTAGCCTTGGTTTGTTTTTAAATCTGATTGCAGATAGATTCAAGAAGCAAACGCAGGAATTTTTATTTGTGTACCACACTTGAAATGCTCCTCGGGACATTCGCTTTTGCCATGCAAACCACAAGGTCGGCAAGATAATTCCTCATTGATCTGACAGACCGTTGACTTATCCGAAAGCGGTCCAAAACCGAATTCGGGAAGTGTGGAACAGAAAAACGCGGTGGTAGGTGCGTTGACGGCAGACGACATGTGCAAGGGTCCCGAATCATTGCAGTAATTCATCAAAGACCCGTTCATTAAGGCAGCCGATTCCAGAAGGCGTAATTTGCCTGAAAAATTCAATATATTTTCTCTCGAACTCAGCCGGATTATTTCTTCGCAATAATTAACGTCGTTTGCCGAACCGATTAAACAGATCGTTATGTTCTCGGGAATCGAGCGAATTAACTCACACCACTTATCGGTAGGCAGCTGTTTGGTAAACCATACGGAAGCTGGTCCCATGGTCACATACGGAGGTTTAACAAGGTCATCTACTCTGCGCTGATCGCTTTCACTGAAATACAGTCGGGGTTTATAATCAAACCTGCCTCCAAGATGATGAATTAATTCAAGGTTTCGTTCAACCTCGTGTTTGCCATTTCCTATTTCATGCAATACTTTTTGCGTGTAGCTAAAGGCAAACGGATTTTTGTCAAAGCCGCATTTTTCCCTTGCCCGACTCAGAAAAGTTATCAGGCCACTGGTCGGAAAACGGTGCACATTGATCACAATGTGGTATGGCTTTCTTCGGATCTGATAAATGACCTTCAATAAGTTGAGGTACTTGTGTTTTCGTTTTCCCCAGATAAAAATCCGGTTCAGTTTTGGGTGATACTGAAGAAGCTCCTCATTGCCTTTTCGAACCAAAATGTCAATCTTGCTGTCGGGATACATGTCATGTAACTTCTCAATGAGCGGTGTGGCCAATATGACATCGCCGATAAATGCAGTCTGTATGATCAGAAACCTTTTCAATCTTTTTAATTAAACCGACAGTTCGTACTCTCTCAACGCATCGTTCAATGAAGTTTTGAGATCGGTACTCGCTTTTCGCTTACCAATAATAAGTGCACAGGGTACATTAAAGGTACCTGCGTTGAATTTTTTTGGATAACTGCCCGGAATTACCACCGATCTTTCAGGTATAACTCCCCTTGTTTCAATAGGCTTATNNCCTATGTTCACATACGAAGGCATCAGGATAACTCCTGGAGAAATATAGGCGCCATATCTGGCAACAGCGTGCGGAACAACACGAATGCCTAGTTCCTTGAAATTGCTCTTCAATTTCATTTTGTCGTGAAACTCCATCGGTCCCGCCTGGGTGGTTTCCATTTTTTGAATGGGAAAATACATGACTACCGCTTTCTTGACCCATTCGTTCACCTGCCATCCTCCGTCCTTCGGTTCAGCTACGCGCAGGCGACCTTTATCGATACGTTCAATGACTTCTCTTATGTTGTTCTGGATTTGAGTTTCCTTGAGCAAATCTCTGTTTTCCCAGGCGCGCTCAATTTCATTTCTCAACTCTTGCATTCTTCTCTTGTATTAGATGTAGGATTTGTTCGTTCGATTTTGACCAATCAAAAGTTTGGGTGACAAAACTATAACCTTTTTCAGCGACATCACGCGCGCGTTCCGGGTTTTTAAGCAATTCAAGAATAAAATCGGCATATTCCCGTTCGTTTCGTCCAACCAGTATGGCTTCACCGTTATCGGCACCAAGAGCTCTGTTGGCGAGTTCTGAGGTAATGCAGGGCAATTTCATCGACATCGCCTCAAGCAATTTATTTTGCATTCCGGAGCCAATTAACATCGGTGCAATAAAAACCTGTGATTCGGCATAGGATGTGCGAATGTCGTCAATCCATGGACGTACGGTAACCAGGTCACTTGCCAGGCTTTTCACACTCGAAACAGGATTTGCTCCCGAAATCAGCAATCGACAGTCAGGCAGCTCCTTCCAGACGAGCGGCATAATCTTTCGCACCAAATAAACGGCACTTTGAACGTTTGGAGGGTAGGACATGTTTCCGGTAAAAAGCAACTCGAAATTCGTTGCTTTTTGCTGAGGGACGAAGTACGATTTATCAATGCCATTGGGAAGAATAACGATATCCTGATTGTTGTAATGGAAAATCAGGTTTCGATCGGATGCCGAGATAACCGT
>DNDT01000380.1 GCA_003487525.1 Flavobacteriales bacterium | reverse complement strand
GTATAAGGATCAAAATGATGTGCTTGTTGTGGAATGAAAGGATGCTCGTTTATATACGTTCTAACTCTTATCTTAGCAACTGCTGATGTGTTATCGGCCAGGCTGAAAAACCAGTAAAAACAATTAGAAACAAGACTGATGAGGTTCGTTCGTATTATTTTGTCACTCCTCTGCCTTTTTTACTTCACACTGCGATCTCACGAAGTCTATTCTCAGAAAGTGTACGTCAGTGGCCAGGTCAAGGGGTTGACGAATGATCATCGAAAAACCAAACCGGTCATTCTGAGCAATGTCAATGTTACAGTAGCCCTGGACAATAAGCCGTTCACGGTAAAAACAAATCTTGCCGGGATTTATGCACTGGAACTTGAGCGGGACAAACACTATCTAATGACGGTCTCACGTGAGGATTACAATCATAAGTCGCTTTACATAAACACAAAGAACATTCCGTTACGCCAGGGAGAAAAGGGCACAGTGATAAATGACCTCGATTTTATTCTGTTAAAGGCCGATTCGTTTCCGGACGACATCAGTTTGAAAGAAGATATGGGTCAGCTTGTATTTTCTGAAAAAAATGGAAACCTGCAACTAATTCCCAATGAGGATTTCAGGAAAAATATGCATTCCAGGGATTTCAGTTTGAAGCTGGTTAAAAGAAATATTGCCTCCGTTGAACACGAGGTTGAGAACAATTTGGAAAGTGATGAATCGGAAAGCCCGGCCTTATCGCTGAACAAAGTGAAAAAGGATAGTGTCAGCTTGCCGGGGCCAGATCCGGAAATAAAACCAATAATAAGTTATCAGGAACGGGTTACAAGATCCGAAGGTGCGCTGAAAAGCAGGAGGGCTGAAATTGATTCTGCAAAAGTCGTATTGGAAAACCTGAAAAAGAACGCGCAGAATTCTGAAGACAGCCTTCGAATCAGAAACCTGGAAGCACTAATACTGGCAGCTGAAATTGACCTTCAAAGTGCCGAGGAAGTAATTTCTTTTCAGAAAAAGGAATTAAGCCTTCAAAGCCGCCTTATTACGTTTTACGTCATTTGCATGATCCTTCTCGTCCTGGTGATAGGGGTGGTATTCTATTTTTACCGGGATAAGGCGAAAACAAATCTGCTTCTTGCGGAAAAAAACAGAACCATCACCGAAGGGATAAATTATGCAAACCGGATTCAGGGCTCAATTTTGAAAAGTGAAGAGGAATTGAGGTCTATTCTGCCCGAGTTATTTCTGATGTTCAGACCGAGAGACATCGTCAGCGGTGATTTTTACTGGGTATCCAGGGTGAATGAAAAGATTGTTGCCTCCGCCATTGATTGTACCGGACATGGTGTCCCGGGCGCTTTTATCAGCATGATTGGAAACACCCTGCTCAATGAAATCGTAAACAATAAAAAAACAACCGATCCCTCAATTATCCTTGAAGAATTGCACAAGGGAGTCCTTGCGGCTTTGCAACAAGACGTCGGTGGCAAGCAAGCTCAGGATGGAATGGACATGGCTTTGGTTGTCATCGATAGAAAAAACAAGTCGCTTGAATTTGCCGGCGCGAAAAATCACATGATTAAAATAACCAACGGAAAACTGGAACTGATCCGGGCAGATATTCATTCAATAGGGGGCAGGGCCTTGCGAAAAAAAGATGGATACAGTAAATCGTTCAAAACAACCAGGGTACTCATTGAAAACGGATCTACCTTCTACCTTTTCAGTGACGGATACATGGACCAGTTTGGAGGTGCCATGAGTGAGAAATTCAACCTGCCTCAATTCAAGGACCTGCTGATAAAATGTTCAACCAAAGAACCGGAAGAACAAAAACGACTTCTGAACAGCACTTTTGAAACATGGAAGGGAAAAAATGACCAGTTGGACGATGTACTGATTATGGGGTTAAAATTTTAAGAGGCGTTCACTTCCCTGATTTCGAACGGTAGCTGCACCACGCTTTTAATTTCCTCACCGTTTTCTTTCATGATTACGTCACCGGCTTTATAACACCAGATTACCTTCACATTTTTACCCAGGTCAATAATTTCCTCCAGTCCAAAAATCAGCTCTGTAATGCGGCGAGCAGTAGATGAATTGTAATATTCAAAGAACACTTTTAGCTCTGTCGATTCGGCGGCTTGTTCGGTATAGGATTCGATCCATTCACTTATGGGATCAAAAAAAGCGCCGACATCCTCTGGAAAGGACCTGCCTTGAATGAGTAATTTACCACCAAGACTCAGGTTAACTTCCGGAGTCATTTCAGTTTTATCGCGTTTTAAATCTTCCATGTTTTAAGTCAAATTACAAGTCGCAGAGAATATAAATACGTGTTCGTTTCAATTTCCTCGAAGTCATAGACCAGGGGTGCGCTGCACCTCCTCGAAATCTCTATCAAACCCAGACTGGATCCTTTTACATTGCTTGGATCCCCTTCTTTCAGAACCCTGCGGTATTCGTTGTTTATTTCTTCCAAATTCATTTTGGCAAGTTTTGGAAGATAATCCGACAGTTTGTTTTTTCCTTCCGTGTCCGTAAAGTTGGAGCCTGAAAGAATAAATTTTCCGTCTTTTATTCCAAGGGCAAACATTCCATCCTGTTTGCCATTGGTTCTCATACCGTGAATGGACATGTTCTGAAGCAGTTCAATGAGAACAATGATTGTTTTCTTTTCGTGAATGGCATTTTCGGCCAGCTGTGATACACTTTGTTCAATCATTTCCGTCATCGGAAGAATGGTTTCCTTCGAGACGTCACCTTTGTAAAGAATTAATAAATTCCTGTCAAGCATTTGCTTGCGCATTTCGATCGAATGTGCCAAATTGTATTCCTCGCCTGCCTTGTGGTCATCTCCCTGAGGTAATTCGAATTTCAACTGAAAGTAGAAGTAGGATAGCTCCGTGTCAATTGGTTCAAAAAAGTAATCCAGTTTGTTTCCTGTTTTACGCGCCATTTCAATTAAACCCAATCCGGCCCCTCCCTTTTCACTGATCTGATCGTTTGACAGTGTTTTGAGGTAAATTTCCTTTAGTTCCTCCTTGCTCAGTTGATTCAGATGATCGAGTTTTTCGGACAAATCCGGTATCATGTTGCTACGCACCACATTTCCGGAAGCGATGAACTGATTGCCATGGGCATTTCTGGAAACGAAAAATCCGTTTTGAATGTCGCTCTCGTTATGGCGTACAATGTTTTGGAAACACTCGGCAATCAAAAAACCTGATTTTCGGTGCAGCTTAATCAGTTCGGGATTTTTTTCAAAATGCGTTCCACTGAGATCAATGATCCGTTCGGTGACGTTGTCCGAAAAGGCTCCTGAATAGAGGAGGGTCATGTCGTCTTCTTTAAGCTGTCCGAATAATCTGTGTATTGGGTTGTTTATTATCTCATTCATAGGCGTAATTCGCCAATAAATTTAGAGGTTTTTAAATAGATAGCAAGTTAAGTTATCAACGTCTCCGGGCCTGAAAAGAGCGATATTAAAGAGGGAAATGGACATAATCCCGAGCAATTCGTTTCCCGTGAATGTAATCGTGTTCTCCTTCTGACACCAAATTTCCGATATATCAAATGCTTTGCCTAAAACCACAACATTACGTGCCAAAAAAAATAAATCCAAAAGGAAAGTTGAGAGAGTTTGAAGGAATAATCAAGAGCCATAGGACGGTAAATCACAGGTTATCAATATTTGCTACTTTTAGAATAACTGAAATCACCTTTGAATAAGTCCGGAACACTTTTTAAGAGACTCATCTGGAGCGTCGCGATACCCGAATTCATAATTTTTCTGATCGTCGGATGGGTGTCGTACGGAGAAATTAAACGCGTGCTAAATGAAAAGAATCAGCAGCAGAGCGAAGCACTGAGGAGTGAAATTTCGGGACTGCTTGATTTCCAGAATTTCAGCATTGGAATGATAGAAGGCAAGCTCAACAACCGCATTGAACTTGCATCATGGGAATTACGCGAATTGTATTTTTCGACCAGCGATTCGATCGAAACGGCGAATCTGAAAAGCATTGCAGCCTTGATTGGCATGGACACCCTGACAGAATCGATCGAAGTGATCAGGGAAGACGGAAACATAATTAATTCTACCGATGACAGTGCAATTGGCAAAAACGCTTTTGAACAAGGCGATGATATCAAGAAATACATTAAAAACGTTTTGGCCAACAACGACTTTGTTCTGGAGGATTTTAGCATAAATCTCGGCAACCGAAAGCTGGAGAAATGGTCGTACCAATCAAGTGTCGATCAGAATTACGTCATTCGGTTAAATGTAGTGTCCAAAGAAGTGAATGCCTTGTCCGAAGCGGTTAAAAAAATCATTTCGGAGATAAGTAAAAACAGGGAGGAGGTGCTGTCGATGGATATTTTTGTCAATCCGAGTTTTCCTTATTCATTCGCATCGGACCTGGAACTGACCGAGGGTGAAGCGTCCATGATAAGGTCTATTTTTTTGCAGAAAAAAGACAGCCTGATTACCGAAAGCACCGATGAAAGGGAAATCGGAACGTTCTATGTCTACAGCGAAAGAGAAGGCTCGACGCTGACCAATTCATTTGTGGTCCGACTCAGAAAGGATCTGACCCTTCAAAAGGATTTGCTTCGAAATAACCTGATTCGAAAAATTGGATTGTTCGCTTTCGGACTGCTGGTTTTGTTCGTCATTCTTTTAATCAACACAAATTTCATTACCCGCCCGATAAAACTGGTTTCAAGTGCGGCACTGAGTGTCGGGAGCGGGCATTTGAGCAAGAGGGTGCCCGAAATGGGCAATAAGGAGTTGATGGTTTTGGCCAAATCGTTCAATAAAATGGCCTCCGATCTTGAATCGAGTGATCGAAAAATCAGGCGGCAGAAAGCAAAGATTGAAGAAGCGCACAAAGAAATCAAAAGCAGCATTACCTATGCCAGAAGAATTCAATCGGCCATTTTACCACCTCTCAAACTGGTAGAGCAGCATTTACCGGACTCCTTTGTGTTGTATAAACCTAAAGACATCATTGCCGGAGATTTTTATTGGCTGGAAGTGACCGAGAATGATGTTTTAATTGCTGCGGCCGATTGCACAGGACATGGCGTTCCCGGAGCAATGGTTTCGGTCGTTTGCAACAACGCATTAAACCGCTCGGTTCGTGAGTTTGGACTTACGGATCCGGGTTTGATCCTGGACAAGACCCGTGAAATGGTCATTGAAGAATTTGAAAAGAGTGAGGAAGACGTGATGGACGGAATGGACGTTGCATTATGTGCATTTTCCGGTTACAGATTGCGATATGCAGGAGCACACAATCCGTTGTGGTTGGTGCGGAATGGTGAATTAACGGAAATAAGAGCAAGCAAGCAGCCCATTGGAGTCTACCACAACATAACACCATTTCAGACCCATCATATTGATCTTCTGCCTGGCGATAGCATCTACATTTTTTCGGATGGTTTTGCCGATCAGTTTGGAGGGGACAGGGGTAAAAAGTTTATGTCAGCCCGCTTCAAAAAACTGATTGTTTCGATTCAATCCGAGTCAATGCCAAGGCAGAAAGAACTCTTAAATAAGGCCATTAAGGAATGGAAAGGCAGAAGAGATCAGGTGGATGATATTTGTGTGATAGGAGTGAGAGTAGGTCATTGAGATTTGGTTATTTGGTTATTTGGTTATTTGGAAAGTTAATTCTACCTAAAAAAGGCTGCCCAACCAAGACGTCAATTGCCTACTTTTACAGAACATAAAAACTACAATGAGCAGACTATCTTTGGTTGCGGCATGGTTGGTGTTATTTTCAAACACAATACAGGCCCAGGAAAAACAGGCATGCGGCGCAAAAGAGCGGTTCAACGACTCGTACAGAGTACATAACGATAAAGGGCTTAAATCGACTGCCAATTACGACGTCAATTACTACAAACTCGATTTAAAAATTGAAAACAACGTCACTTACATAGAAGGGGTAGGAACAATCGGTGCCAGGTCACTGGCTCAAATTTCAGCCATGGAGTTTGAACTGCACAATAATTACTTCATCGACAGCATCCTGTTGGGTGCCGCTAAGAAAACCTTCTCAAGAAATTCTACTGGTGTTGTGTCCGTGAATGTTGGTGCGCCTATTGCGGCGAATACGCCTTTTTATATCCGGGTATATTACAGGGGGACTGCGCCAACAGGTGGCGGTGCAGCCATTGGTGATGGATTTTCGACAGGAACATCTCCAACCTGGGGAAACAGCGTAACCTGGAGCTTAAGTGAGCCCTACGCAGCGTATGAGTGGTTTCCGGTTAAGCAATCCCTCTCGGACAAGGCTGACTCCAGCGAGGTTTGGATTACCACAAGTGCGACCAACCTGGCAGGTTCCAACGGTGTGTTGGAGAACATTACCATCTTGCCTTCAGGCAAAAAACGATATGAATGGAAATCGAGGTATCCAATTTCGTACTACCTGATTTCGGTAACGGTGGCCGAATACGTCGATTACACCATATATGCCAAACCGAAGGGCCTGAATGATTCCATCAAGGTGGTAAATTACATCTACAACAATCCCCAGACATTGCCATATTTCAAGGCTGAAATTGACAAAACCGCGGACATGATTGAGGTTTTTTCAGAAAAATTCGGATTGTATCCGTTCCATAAAGAGAAATATGGTCACTGCATGGCACCCTTTGGCGGGGGAATGGAGCACCAGACGATGACCAGCCAGGGGTCATTTCATACGGACCTGACCAGTCATGAACTTGCGCACCAATGGTTTGGGGACAACGTGACATGTAAAAGCTGGAAGGATATCTGGGTCAACGAGGGATTTGCAAGTTATGCGGAATACGTGTTTTTGCAGAATTGGGACACCAGTTTGACAAGCACATGGTTGACAGATACGGAGAATTCTGCCTTGAACAGCCCGACAGGAAGTGTTTATGTGGATGATACAACCAAAGTTGGTCGAATTTTCAGCTCGTCATTGAGTTACAATAAGGGCGCATTTCTTTTGCATATGCTTCGCTTCGAGATGGACAACGACAGCTTGTTTTTTGAAGGAATGAAGGAATACTCAAGACTGTACGGAAATTCAAATGCAACCGGCATGGATTTTAAAAAGGTCATGGAAAACACTGCCGGCATGAACCTTGATCAATTTTTCAACCAGTGGTATTTTGGAGAAGGATTTCCGCTGTATAATATCAACTGGAACCAGGACAAGTATGGAAACCTTGACATGATCATCGATCAGGTTGTGTCCGCATCTTCGGTCACACCGTTGTTTGTGATGGATCTGGAATTGTCTGTCAGCAGGCTTGCCGACCCGGATACCATGATCAGGTTGTACATCGATCAAACCAAAAAAGAGGTTATTGTTCCGCATGTTGCCGGAAAGATTACGGGAATAACCGTAGATCCCAACAATTGGGTGCTCAATGCCGAAGGTGTGGTATTAAAGAATCCGACCATTGATCTGGGAACTGATCTGATCGAAGAAGAAATCCCATACTTTGATGTATTTCCTAACCCTGCAACTGAATCAATCACAATCTCAGCGAGACAAGTACTACAATCTGCGAGAATATTGGTATACGATAGCAAAGGGTGCATTGTACTGGAGCGAAAAAAGATTTTCGGAAAAGTGATCAGGTTGAATGTAAGCGATTTGATACCGGGTATTTATGTGGTTGAGGTAAGGGATGGTAATTATTCTGATAAACAGGAAGTTGTAATTAGTAAGTAGGAGAGTTGGGGAGGAGGTAAGTCGGCTGATCAACCTATATCAGGAACGTACATAACTCTAAAATCAGAAATCTACCTGCCCGACAGCGCGACCGGCCTTGTGCTCCGGTTTACCTGCCGCAGGCAGGGTTCACGATGGCCATGCACGCTTGACTTGTACGTATGAGTAATCTGGAA
>DNDT01000464.1 GCA_003487525.1 Flavobacteriales bacterium | reverse complement strand
TGACTAACCGGATTTGGATATGCACGTATTGAAAAGTCGTTCATGTTTCCAATAACCTCATTATTTAGCGTATCGCAATCGATCCGGATAATTGTTATGGTATCAGACTCAAAGCACATATTGGTGTCCGAAGCAATAACCCAGTATTGTCCCGAATCACTGACATTGATTAGCGCAATTGAGTCGCCGGTGCTCCACGCTATATGTTCATAGCCCAAACCCGCAACCAGTGTCAATGATATCGAATCATCCTCGCAAAACGCGGTATCCGGACCCAAATTAATTGGCTTAATGGTACTGGCATAAATAAAAACGGTATCGTAATCGGTACAACCCAAACTGTTGGAAACCCTCACCCATTTTGCCCCGGAACTGCTTACAACAATGGAACTGGTCGTTTCACTGGTACTCCACAAATAACCTGCATAACCCGTCCCGGCGTTTAGCGTTTTTGCGAAATTTGTCCGAGGGCAAACCAGGGTATCCATCCCGATGTTCACCGGGCTGGGCGCACTGGAGTGTATCACCATGGTGTCCGTTGCCGTGCACAAAAAATTGTTGGTCACCCTCACCCAAACCTTACCCGTGTCACTAATCACAGTAGTGTTGTTGGAATCTGAATTACTCCATAAATAGGAAGTAAAACCCGAATTCGTGCTCAGGGTTTTCGTAAAAGGTACGTTCTTGCATACCGTGGTGTCCGGACCTATATATGCCGAGACGTTCGTAATGGTATTTAATTCTCCGCTACCTCCCGGCGGTTCCAGAAATCCACATTCAGACTCTATGACATCCAGGTCTGTTCCTGTTTTTAAGATGATGGAAAAGTTACCGCAGGCAATCGGTCCGGCCAATTTCAGTCTGACTCTGTCCGTTACTCCTGTAATATCGCACTTCCAGGAAGCGCTCAATACCGGAATGACTCTGATCGTTGAAGGATTTGGCGCAACGTAGGTCGACGAATCGATGACAAGAAACTCACTTCCGTCAGGACTGAGAGAACTACATTTCACCAGGCTGTTCGGAGCACCGGAAACACCGTTGTGAAAAAACACATCAAGTGTGCTATCGGCAGTCATGTTAAGAATTGTGCGATTCTTTATATGCACACTGTCACGCCTGCAGGTACTTGGAGTGTTTATATGGATCAGCAGTTCCCTGCGTATATATCCTATTCTTTTTGGCTGTACAACCATTGTACTGCCAACCCAGGTTGTGTCATTTCTGTATTCTTCTCCCTGAATTCCCACCATGTAATTGCCCGAACCTGCATAAGCACCAGGAATCAACGGGATCATCCCCGTAATCGGATTGATGAATAGCGGCCCCCCGCTTAATGGCAATGGATACAGGAAACTATTCCCGTTCAGGTATGCCATGGAATCACCATTTATTTCCTGAGGCACGTAAAAGCTATAATTCATGGAATCGCCCTGATATTCGATTGCACTCTGGTCCAGGGCATAAAACATACCGGCACATAAGGTCTTGAATATGGGATTCGATATGGTATCACCCAGATGACCCGGATGATTGGGTCTCCGGTTGTTAAACACCGGTGACCAGTTTTTGGACGAATAATCCGGGAAATCCAGGTTATTCAGTCCACACTCCACCCAAAATTGCCCCGTACCAACGTTTTGAGGAAAGAGTATTCCCGACGTCGGCCTGCAACAGGTGGAAACGCTGAAAACCCAGTCTGAAGCCCTTTTAGGAGATGTCCATTGCCCCCTGTAATAATACTCCTCTATACAGAATGCGTTTGTGTCCGTGCAGTTATACAAATTGAGCGCTTCAAGGGGAGGTATTCCGGGTCCGAACGTCGGAAGCCGAGTCACTGTAAATGAGTTGTTCTGACCGGTGGATACCGATTTTGCACTGATGGACATGCTCATCGGAGGGCCAGCCGTTGATCCCTGGCAATTTCGGTAAAATAGTACGGTAAATTCGTAGGTGCTGTCCTGTGTCCACCGATAAAAAATTTCCTTTCCTGCCAAATGTGTCGCTTTCGCACCGATCACACCGGCACCGAAAAACAATATCGTCAACACAAAAAGCTTCAATACTCGTCTCATTTCAAAAGATAAAAGGGGCTACAGACTTTACTCGGAGTACGTGAACAAACAAGACGATAAAAATAGGGAAAAGAAATGCTTTGAAGATCAGACAAACTGAGATTTGGACATTTTAAGCCAGCTCAGCGCCGAACCGTGCAGTAACTGCGCCTTGGTTTCGGAAGAATAGTCCATGCTGTGAATGAGTTTTCCAGGTTCAAGTTCACCAAGTGGGAAAGGATAATCTGTTCCAAGCGCAATTTTTTCCGGCCCAACCAGGTCCATTAAATAATCCAGCATGGCGGGATCGTGAACGAGGGAGTCGAAGTAAAACTTACCGAGATAATCACGTGGGTTAACCTTGTTATCGATGGCCACCAAATCGGGTCTGACATTAAATCCGTGTTCTATTCGTCCGATGGTCGAAGGAAAACTCCCTCCACCGTGGGCAAAGGCAGTACGCAGATTCGGAAGGCGTTCGAACACTCCGCCAAAGATCATGGAGCAAATGGCCAGGCTCGATTCGGCCGGCATTCCAACCAGCCAGGGCAGCCAGTATTTTGTCATTTTATCCTTGGCCATCATGTCCCAGGGATGAACAAAAACAGCCATGTCCAGTTCCTCGCATGCCTGGAATACCGGGAACAGCTCCGGTCTGTCCAGGTTCATGTCCTCCACATGCGATCCGATCTGCACCCCTTTCAGCCCGATTTTTGCGCAGCGCTCCAGTTCCCTGATGGCAAGTTCGGGAGCCTGCATGGGGATGGTCCCCAGCCCGACGAACCGCCTTGGGTATTTCTCAACGATTTCAGCGATGTGGTCGTTCAGGAACATAGACAGGTCCAGTGCATCCTGTGGCTTTGCCCAGTATGAAAACATGACTGGGATCGTGGACAGAACCTGAACATGCACGTGCTGATGATCGCACTGCTCCATTCGTCTCTCTGCAGACCAGCAATTGTCTTCAATTTCCCGGAAGAACTCACCGTCCTTCATCATGCGGGCACAACATGGTTTGTGATGATCCA
This sequence comes from Flavobacteriales bacterium, assembly GCA_003487525.1. Lineage (GTDB taxonomy): Bacteria > Bacteroidota > Bacteroidia > Flavobacteriales_E > Vicingaceae > UBA11591. The sequence goes on along the minus strand of DNDT01000464.1, from coordinate 241 downwards.
GGTTTATAAACCCGCCATATCCGTATCTGGTTTTAAAATCCGGTAAATGTTCTGGAATGATATGGGTGTGTATGTCAATGGTGAAAATATCCTCCATACCCTATACAAATCGGGGATCCTGTTCCATGACCGTTCCACATTCCTTGCAGGTTCGAAGCTCTTCGGATGCGTAATACTTTCTGAACACAGGCAGAAAATCGTTTTCGATGCTGTTTAAGTGAAAATACTCTTCGTACAGCTT
>DNDT01000358.1 GCA_003487525.1 Flavobacteriales bacterium | reverse complement strand
CGATCTATGGAGCTGTTTTCAATGCGGCCGGAACACTGCTCGCACGATCCGAAAACTACGTAATTCAGGCAAATGATCTGGGCACCTGGAAAAACTTTGACATTGATGTTCATCCGGTTGCCACCACAACCAAGATCAGGCCTCCTTTGATTTCCAACGCGGACTTTTACGCGGGAATCGCGGCGACAGCCGGAACCGTTCGGTTCAATCCGATCGGTCACATCGCGGAAAGCCCGCTGCGACCAAATACATTCTATTCATTGCCCGGACTGACAGGCGGTAGTGCCCCTACCCCTTACTCGACCTCGCTTGAATACAGATCCTACATGCGGGCGGTAGCCAGGGGAAACAGTTTGCGACTTGAAAACAAACCCATTGCCGATCCTTCCTGCCCGACTTCGGCGGGACTGGCAAGGGTTACCATTAAGAATTACGACTCCATTGCGGTTGATTTTTCCGTGGATACCTTGTTCCTTTCAATCAGCTCCACGGGTGCTGTGACGCAGTCCTTTCAGTCGGTAATCAGTTCGGGAATACTTGAACCGGATAGCTCGGCATCGTTTACCATAACAAACTCTTTTGACCTAAGCGTTCAGGGTACCTACAACATCGAAGTATCCGGAATTACCAAACTGGACGTAGATACCGCCAACAACTACAAGAAATACAATGCGGAAGTAGTTATAACACCTGCAGCTACCATTACAGTTTTCCCGAAAGCGGTACTTTGTGATTCAATTCCGTTTACATTCAGGGCGGTGCCTTACACTGCCGGCAGCAAATCCTACCAATGGAAAGTCAATGGCTTACCCGTTGGACCGGTTACATCAGACAGTACCTTTACTCCAAGCAACCTTGTCTGGGGGGATAAGGTAAGCGTTGATTTGATTACGGATCACTGCACCACGTCTGTATTTACCGTGACTTCCAATGAAATTGAAATGCAGATTAATCCGAAACCCAAACCCATTAGCGGAACTTTTGCGACGGATACCGTCGTGCAATTGACCAATAAGAATTACGCAATTGCCATACAACCTAAATCGACGTATCTGTGGAAAGTTCAGGGTGGAACCATTTCCGGTGATTCCACAAAAAGTGCAATAGCGGTCAACTGGGGTGTGGCCAATACCAACGCAAGCATTTCCGTTGTGGAAAAAGACTCGACAAATTGCGTTCGAAAGANNTGATATTACAGGCATTGAAGGCGTGGATCAGGGTTTGATCCTGGGTGAAATATACCCCAATCCGGCAAACAGCGAAGTCATTATCCCTGTCTATTCCGAACATGCCGGAAACTTGTCAATCTCGTTGTTTGACTTATCCGGCAAAAAAGTAAAATCAAGTCGGGAAAGAATTGTTGAACGGAATTCAAACGTCCTCTTGCCGGTTGGCGATCTTACCAATGGAATTTACCTGATTGAGATGAAAACGGATGAAGGATATAATCTCATCCGCAAGCTGAGTATTATTCATTAATGATTGAACCTAGAATTTAGCGCAGGGGATGATAAATTGTCTTCTGCGCTTTTTCTTTTTAACAGCCCATTCCCGGATAAAGGAAAGTTCAAATGACCCGGCTGTTCTGGTAAATGACAGTCGGGAAATGGTCAGATCATAGCTAAAACCCAAACTGTAGATTCCCTCCTTTTTTACTCCGACCAAAAACGTCAGGGCATCGGCATTTATCGCGCCCTGTTTATTGCTTTTTAAGGGAAGGCCTCTGTACCAAATTCCCAGCACCAACGGATTGTGATTGTAATATCCCCCGATATCCAGTTGATCGAATTTGGCTTGAGATTTATAATGGGCCGCAAGGGTAATGTCTTTTTCCGTCGACCGCGCTCCTCCGGTTGAAGGCAAGGGGAACTTGGCTCCACCGTGAATACTGACCTTGGTTGGGAGTATGCTTTCCGGACTATTGTCGATCAATGATTGATTCGGCGTATTGAGGTGATTTATCGCCAGTCCTCCCCAGTAACGTTCCGTCAAAACCATGACTCCGGTCGAAAAATCAGCATAGAACCTGCTGGGTCTGATGTTTGTCTCAACACTGGACTGACCGCTTTCAAGCTGGTCGTTAAACACCAGTTTGCTCTTGTTTATACCGAGTATGTTAAAACCGACTTTTAACGCAGGACGTATTAAAATCTTTTCATCTATGAGAAACTGGTACGCATAGACAGGAGCTATCTCCGTCTTCCACAATTGGCCTGTTCCACTCAATTCCCCGTTCATGATCACTCCGATGCCACTGTTAATGCTTTCAATGTTCCGGTCGTATGAAAACGAACCCGACAAGTAGGCATTTGTGAGTGTTGGCCATTCGTCCCTCACATTGACAACCATTCTGTGCTGTTCGGTAAGGCCGGCAAATGCCGGATTTATATACAAGGGCGCAGCATAGAACTGGGAATACTGAAAATCCTGCGCCCTCAGTACAAAGGCGAATGATAATATAAACGAAGACGTCAACAGTAGACTTCGTCTCATTCCTTTGCCTGTATCAATTTAAATTCTTCAATCTGGGTGCCAAAACCGACCGTCGAATCAAAGTACAGTTCACCGGTATAGGTGTAGTAGCCCTCTGCTTCGACAATAACATTATACCGTGTTTCCGGACTTACGACCATAACAAATCGACCGGTCTTGATGTTCGATTTATAGATTCCCTGCACCACTTGAGTTGCAGGATTAAGGAGCGTAATACTTGCCTCAACCGGTATATGAGAGCTGTCACCGGATTCCACTCCTCCTTTGACCACAGACATAATTTCTGCTTCGAGTTTAAAGCGGATTTTGTAAATATCCTGACCTCCATACCCACCTTTTCTCGCCGAGGAGTAATAGCCGGTTTGCTTGTCCGAAGACATCACAAAATACAGGTCATTCGAAACGGTGTTGATGGGATATCCCAAATTCACCGGTTCCGTCCATAAATAGTCCGGGCCGAAGGTTGAACTGAAAATATCGTAACCTCCCATGGTCTCGTGACCCTTTGAACTAAAATACAGGGTTTTATTATCGGCATGAATAAAAGGAGAATCCTCATCAAACTCGGTATTTATCGTTGGGCCCAAATTTGTTGCCTTGCTCCATTTCCCGGTAGGTAATTTGACCACCTTGTAGATATCCATGCCGCCGTACCCGCCTTCCCTGTTGCTGGAAAAATAAAGTACCTTATCATCCGACGTTATGCTTGCGCTGGTTTCAACAGCATCGGAATTGATGTCAGACCCCAACTTTTCGGGGGCCGACCAACCATCCATGTCCATTTCCGACATGTATAAATCACCCGATATCAAATCTTCACTGGTTCGGAATATGTAGAGAATTTGTCCGTCGGCCGAAATACCTACGCACGCATCGTGGGTGGGTGTGTTTATGTTGCTGTTAAGTTGCTCGGGCGGCATCCATTGACCGTGTTCTTTTTTCGACACATATACATCTTCAAAATACTCATTTCTGTGATCCATGAGGCCTCCTGTGCTCCCGGGCCTTCTGGATGTAAAATACAACTCCTCTTCAAGCCCGTAAGTCAGTGGTACATAATCATGGTACTTTGAATTTATTGGCTCTCCGATATTTGAAACCTCCACGTTTACCGGGTCTTCCATCATTAGTTTGGTCAATTTTGCCTGTTCAAGCAGCTGATTTACATTTTCAATGGGCTGTTGAACGCCATCCTCGTGGTTCTTGTAATGCTGATAAAACTTTATTTCCTCATCGATTTTTTCCTCGAGATGATATGCCTGTCCAAGAAAATAGTATGCCTCAATTTCACCTCCTTCTTTTGCCTTT
>DNDT01000225.1 GCA_003487525.1 Flavobacteriales bacterium | reverse complement strand
ATGTAATCTTCGGGCGTCAAGATCTTGCCTGTATACGTTTCAACCGGTTTTGCGGGTTTCTTTCGAATGGGGTGAAAAGTTTTGAAATCGGCGTAAACTTCTTCAACGTGCAAGCCCGTTATGAAGGTGAGCAAATCCAGCCAGTGGGAGCCAATGTCGCCAACTGCGCGGAGTGTTCCTCCGAGGTCCGGTTCGAGGCGCCAGTTCCAGTCTGTTTGGAATAACAACCAGTCTTGCAGGTAAGATCCCTGCAGGATAAACAAGTCTCCCAAATCCCCATTTTGCACCATACTGCGAGCTTGCTGTGCCAGCGGGTACATTCGAATGTTGAAATTGACTGCATTGACCAAATTCTTCTCTTTGGAGAGTTTGACCAATTCTGCTGACTCGGTGGTATTCATTGCGAGCGGTTTCTCACAAACGACATGTTTGCCAGCCAGTAAAGCAGCCTTGGTATGGGGATGGTGAAGATAGTTGGGTGTTGCGAGGTGAACAACATCGATATCCGGGTCGGCCAGCATTTTGTACAATGACCCAAAAGCACGAGGAATACCCAATTCAGCAGCTTTCTCTACAGCTTTTTCCTTAGTTGCTTCAGCTAGTCCCAGTACCTTTATCCCGTTGCGACGAAGGGCTTCGATGTGGGCTGGCCCAATAAATCCTGTTCCTGCTACACCAACGCCTATAGATTGTTTAGTGAGTTTTTCTGTCATAATGGTATCTCCTAATATTCCCCTGGTGCTGTATCGGGTTTGGGATCGATTTTCTTGCCTTCTTGCTGCGCTTTGAAATCATCTAGGATGGTGGCTGTTGCGGTTGCGCCGCATCGTGTCACGCCCAAATCAATCACATCTAGCAGAGCTGGCAAGGTGCGGATACCGCCTGCGGCTTTGACCTGAACTTTTTCACTAACGTTGGCCCGCATCAGGCGCAAGTCAGCGTGAGTTGCGCCACCGGGGGCAAAACCCGTGGATGTTTTGATCCAATCTACACCAACTTCTTCGCACAATTTGCAGGCAGCAACTTTCTCTTCGTCCGTAAGATAGGCGTTTTCAAAAATGACTTTGACTTTGACCCCGCGCGCATGAGTGGCATTACAAACTGCTTTGACATCATCGCGCACAAAATCGATCTTGCCTGAGCGAAGTTGGCCGATGTTCAGGACCATATCTAGTTCTAGTGCACCATCTTCCATTGCTTTTTCAGCTTCGAGAACCTTGATTTCGGTCAGGTTGCTTCCATGTGGAAAACCGACCACCGTGCTGACGAGAACATCCGAGTCTTTCAGAACTTCAACGGCTAGCTTTACATGACAGGGCTTTACACAGACGGTCGCGGTGTGGTATCGATGTGCCAGCTCGCAGCCAGCGATAATATCTTCTTCAGTCAATTCCGGACGTAGAAGCGAATGGTCAATAACTTTAGCGAGTTGTTCGTAAGTGATTGTTTTGCTGTTCAATGTAGTCATTTGTACTCCACTAATACTTTCTTCCAAAGATCAAACGATTTCATAACAGTCCAGGGAGATCATTCGGAAACTTGATCTTGCGCCCCTCTCAGCCGATAGGTAGGCGACATAGACAACCTTCAACTCTTTATGGCTATCCTTACTAGTATCATTGTGCTCTTTTACAAAATCCAATGATTTTGTGTTGACAGTTTTGCTGGCGTATACAGGGAAATATGCATTTTCTGAGTCCCGTTATTTGTATTGTTTGGGCTGTGCTGCGTTCTGATTATGAGTGTACGGTAACAAGAACTTCTTAGATATGAGGTTTTCTCGCGAATAATCGGTCATTTTCCTATCTTCTGTGTGGGTTATACGAGATTTTCTGGACAGTACAATACCCTGTTTGCTATTTTTCCTTTATACGCATTTGATTTCTTGCTACATTTCATTGAAAATCGGGAGTATTAATCTTGATATGGGTAACTATTGTTTTGGGTTGATTCTGTTTTCATGATAAACAATTGTGCTTTCTAGTTTAGGATGGCTCCTTATCACACTCTCGATACTTATAACGAATATTGTAGTTATACTTATCTGAGCGATAAAAACAATTCGTTGCTTCTATCGGTTCCCCATCAGCCAAATAAGTAACTGTTTTTTCAATAAGAATTGGTTCCCCAATTTCTATATCTAATAGACTACTTTGTTTTTCAGTTGCTATACTTGCGGAAATTTCATTATGGATTTCTGCAATTTTCAAGTGATAGATTGATGACAATATATTATAAAGAGATTCCTTACTAAAATCATATTGTTGAATATCAGGGCACCGGTCAATTAATAGTATTGCAGTTTGGACTCCCAACGGTATATCATTGCCATAGCGGATTCGAGTTAGTTGCAAAAAGGGTACCCCCATTTTTTTTTGAAGACTTACAGGTGAATTATTATCTATAATTCCGGTAAACTTTTCTAATACCTTTGAGTGAGCAACCATTCCCAAAGCGGTAATTTGATGAGAAAAACTGCGATCTAGATAAAATCTCTCGCGATTCTCAAATGCGCGGACAAACGTGCCACGTCCAGAATATCTCTCAATAAATCCATCATCTACCAATTTCGACAAGGCCTCTCGAATTGTATGTCGACCGACGGAGAAAAACTCGGTTAATTCCATTTCGGTAGGTAACATTTCACTGGGAGTAAGTTTGTTCGTTACGATGAGATGGCGGAGATGAAGATAAATCTGGTGGTAAAGTGGAACAGGGCTTTGATGGTTTACTCGAAATTTTTGTTCTTGCGAAAAATATTTGTTTTGTATATTCACATTTACTTCTCTCAAAGAAAATTGAAATAAAAAGTATAACAGAAATAATACTCATTATAAATGTGCGAACATTCGGATTTATATTATAATTAGATAAAACAATTATTGTCAATATACTATATATACATCATTGCCATTTTGGCGAAAGGATAATGAATGCCTACTCTAACTTCCCGTGAACGAATGCTCAGAGCCTTTTCTTCAAAAGATGTGGACCACATTCCATGCGCCTTCATGAGT
>DNDT01000326.1 GCA_003487525.1 Flavobacteriales bacterium | reverse complement strand
AATTTTCAAATCCTCGACTCTTCAAATCCTCCCCAACTTACCACCTTCCCGACTCCCCAAATTGAAGTGTGAGAGTGGGAGTGAGTAGAGGTTTGCTTATTTGGTCAACCTATATCAGGGACGGACACGAATCAACGATCAGAGCTTACAAATCAGAGATCAGAGATCAAATCTACCCTCTACCCACTTCCTTCTCCCCAAAATTGAAGTGCGAGTGTCAGTGTGAGCGTGAGTGAACAGTGGGTCGTCCTTAAAAAAAACTACATATTCCTCCGGTACTGCCCACCAACTTCAAACAAGGCACTGGTAATCTGCCCGAGTGAACAAACCTTACCGGCTTCCATCAGCTTTTCAAAGATATTCTCGTTGGCAATGGCCGCTTTCTGAATGTCCTTCAAAAATGCCTCCGATTCCTTTTCATTTCTGGAATGCAGTTCTTTGAGCATCTTAATCTGGTACTTTTTTTCAATTTCGGTAGCACGAATGACCTCTTCCGGTATAATGGTCGGTGAACCCTTTGAACTTAAAAAGGTATTTACCCCAATGATCGGGTATTCACCGGTGTGTTTGAGGCTTTCGTAGTAAAGACTCTCTTCCTGGATTTTCGAGCGCTGGTACATGGTTTCCATGGCACCCAAGACCCCTCCTCGCTCATTAATGCGCTCGAATTCCATTAAGATGGCTTCCTCCACAAGGTCCGTCAGCTCCTCAATGATAAAGGCTCCCTGCAGGGGATTTTCATTTTTCGCCAGGCCCAGTTCCCTGTTTATAATCAGCTGGATGGCCATGGCCCTTCTGACAGATTCCTCAGTAGGAGTCGTAATTGCTTCGTCATAGGCATTGGTATGAAGTGAATTGCAATTATCGTATATGGCATACAGGGCTTGAAGCGTGGTCCGGATGTCATTAAAATCAATCTCCTGGGCATGCAACGACCTGCCCGAAGTCTGGATATGGTACTTGAGCATTTGGGCCCGGACATCGGCACCGTATTTAAGCTTCATNNACCCGGCTCAGGTAGTATTCAACATAGGTAAATCCGTTGCTCAGTGTCAGTGCCAGTTGCGTAATTGGATTTGCACCGGCTTCCGCAATGTGATAACCGGATATGGATACGCTGTAAAAGTTTCGAACCTTGTTTTTAATGAAATACTCCTGAACGTCCCCCATTAAGCGAAGTGCGAATTCGGTTGAGAAAATACAGGTATTCTGGGCCTGATCTTCCTTTAAAATGTCTGCCTGAACCGTACCTCTGACCTTGTGCAAGGTATCGACCTTGATTTTTTTGTACACATCAGGAGGCAATACCTTGTCACCGGTTATCCCAAGCAACATCAACCCAAGACCGTCGTTGCCTTCCGGCAACTTGCCCTGATACACCGGTTGAACAGCTCCCTTGTTCTTAAAATAGGCATCGATTTTTTTCTGCGCTTCTTTCTCGAGTCCGTTCTTTTTGATGTAAATCTCACATTGCTGATCGATGGCGGCATTCATGAAATAGGCCAACAACATCGGTGCAGGACCGTTGATGGTCATACTAACGGATGTTTTCGAATCTGCAAGATTGAATCCACTGTACAACTTTTTGGCATCGTTTAAACAGCAGATGGAAACGCCTGCATTGCCGATTTTTCCATAAATATCCGGGCGCTTGTCAGGATCGTTTCCGTATAAAGTCACTGAATCAAATGCGGTCGAAAGTCTCTTGGCCGGCATCCCCTGAGAAACGTAATGAAACCTTGGATTTGTTCGTTCGGGGCCGCCTTCTCCCGCAAACATCCTGGTCGGGTCCTCCTCTTCTCTCTTAAACGGGTAAAGTCCACTGGTAAAGGGAAACTCACCGGGGACATTTTCCTGTAAATTCCATTTTAAAATATCACCCCATGCCTCGTATTTTGGCAGGGCGATTTTTGGAATCTGTGAATGAGACAAGCTTTCGACATGAGTTTTTATGCGTAGTTCCTTGTCCCGGACTTTGAATGTATAAAACTCATCCTGATACCTCTTCTTCTTGTCTTCCCAGTTATCGAGAATAAGCTTGTTTTTTGGATCAAAATTGATCAATTCGGCATCGTATTCTGCCTTCAGCGCTTTGATCAGTCCCGCATCTGCTTTGCGCTCTTCCAGGTGTCTGATGGTCTTGTCCATCCCGTACAATTTCTGAGCCGTCTCAACCTGATTTTCCACCCATTTGTCGTATGTCCTGTTGTTCTCGGCTATTTCCGACAAATACCTGGTCCTGTTCGGTGGAATGATATAAATCTTTTCGGATTCATCTTTTTCAGCGGGAAAATGAGATTTGAGATCCACTTCGCACTTATCCGAAATCGCTTCCATCAATGACCGGTACAAGGTGTTCATGCCCGGGTCATTAAACTGGGAAGCAATGGTCCCGTATACCGGAAGATCTTCATCATTGACTTCAAACAGCTGATGATTTCGCTTGTACTGTTTTTTAACATCCCGCACTGCATCCAGGGCACCTCTTTTGTCAAACTTATTGATGGCGATCACATCCGCAAAGTCGAGCATGTCAATTTTCTCCAGTTGCGTGGCGGCACCGTACTCAGGAGTCATCACATACAAACTGAGATCACTGTGTTCAACAATTTCCGTGTCCGACTGACCGATCCCGGATGTTTCCAATATGATTAAATCGTACCCGGCCGCCTTTAACACCTGAACAGCTTCGTTGACATGGGCAGACAAGGCAAGGTTTGACTGTCTCGTTGCCAGAGACCTCATATAAACCCGATCATTCCGAATGGCATTCATTCTGATTCGGTCACCCAGCAAAGCTCCGCCGGTTTTCCTTTTGGAAGGATCAACCGAGATAATGCCAATTTTTTTGTTTTTAAAATCAAGTAAAAAACGGCGAACCAGCTCATCCACCAGGGACGATTTGCCGGCGCCGCCTGTTCCGGTTATACCCAATACCGGGGTTCGCGATTTCTCTGCCTTCTGGTGTATCGTTTTAAACTCCTTTGCCGATTCGGCCGGAAAATTCTCTGCTGCGCTAATCAGCCTTCCGATGGCCTTTTGATCATTGACCTCCAATCGACTTACTTCTCCGTTGAGATCCTTTCCTGTGGGGAAATCACATCTTTTGATCATGTCGTTGATCATGCCCTGCAACCCCATCTCTCGACCGTCATCAGGACTGTATATTCGCGCTATGCCATACTTGTGGAGACTCTTGATCTCTTCGGGCAGGATAACTCCTCCGCCACCACCAAATATCTTAATATGACCTGACCCTTTTTCTTCGAGTAAATCCTTCATGTATTTGAAATACTCGTTGTGTCCTCCCTGGTATGAGGTCATGGCAATGGCATTGGCATCTTCCTGGATCGCACAGTTAACTACTTCCTCCACACTCCTGTCGTGCCCCAGATGAATCACTTCAACTCCGGTGGACTGAATAATCCGTCGCATGATGTTGATGGCGGCATCGTGGCCATCAAATAAACTTGCAGCGGTAACAATTCGGATTTTATTCTTTGGCTTGTAGGGAGCTACTTGTTTCATAGATTAACGTTACAGGAATTGCAAAATTAATAAAACCCGCTTTGGTAGCACCATAATGCCTATTGAGTCTATTCAAAAAACTCTGCTTATAATTGCACCCAAGGGCATAATATTCCCATATAATCTTAATTTTGCACCTCCGTGAAAATACTTGGAATTTCAGCATTTTATCATGATTCTGCCGCTGCACTCATTGAGAACGGTGAGATTATTGCTGCCGCCCAGGAAGAACGCTTCACNNGCCTTTTACGATAAACCCCTGCTGAAATTCGAGCGATTGCTTGAAACGTATTACGCATTTTCACCTCAGGGTCTCGCCTCCTTCATCACCGCAATTCCGGTTTGGCTCAAGGAAAAGTTATTTCTCAAAAAACTGATCAAGGATGAGTTGAACAACATAGGCGAATACGATCCAAAAAAAATAAAGCTTCTTTTTCCCGAACATCATTTGTCTCATGCGGCAAGTGCATTTTACCCTTCTCCTTTTGAGGAAGCTGCCATACTCACACTGGACGGTGTGGGTGAATGGGCCACTGCATCCATTTGCCACGGAAAGGGCAAAGACATTGAGATTCTCAGGGAAATGAAATTCCCGCATTCGCTCGGTCTGCTCTATTCTTCATTTACATACTTTCTTGGATTTAAGGTGAATTCGGGAGAATACAAATTGATGGGATTGGCCCCTTACGGCAATGCCGAGTCCGAGCGAACAAAAAAGTACATCGACATCATAAAAAATGAACTCGTTAAAATTCACGATGACGGGTCGATCCGTCTGAACCAGAAGTATTTTAAGTATGCAACCGGCCTCAGAATGGTACATGATAAAAAGTGGGCAAGGTTGTTTTCAATGGAAAAACGAAAATCCGAATCGGAATTTGAACAGATCCATTGTGATCTGGCCATCGCCATTCAAATCGTAACCGAAGAAATCGTGTTAAAAATGGCAGCGGAAGCGAAAAAACTTACCGGGTCGTCAAATCTGTGCCTTGCGGGAGGCGTGGCCCTGAACTGTGTGGCAAACGGAAAACTCATTTCCTCGGATATCTTTGATCGCGTCTTTATTCAGCCCGCAGCGGGCGATGCAGGAGGAGCGCCGGGAGCGGCTCAGGCGGCTTATCACATCCATTTTGAGAAAGACCGAAAGGTAGAGTCATCAAACATGGATGCGATGAAGGGAGCATACCTGGGACCGGAATACTCTGATATGGAGACCGAAAAAATGGCGCGTAAACTTAAAGCTCAATTCACCTATTTTGAAAATTTTGACCAGTTGGCAGAAAATGTCGCCGGTAAAATAGCCGAAGGAAAAGCCATTGGCTGGATGCAGGGACGTATGGAGTTTGGACCACGCGCCCTTGGCTGTCGCAGTATATTGGGAGATCCGAGAAATCCGGAAATGCAGAAAAAGTTGAATCTTAAAATTAAATACAGAGAAAGTTTCAGGCCTTTTGCACCCTCTGTTCTGGAAGAAGACTGTGACAAGTACTTTGATTTGAAAGGTACCTCCCCGTATATGTTACTGGTAAGAGATGTTGTTGAGCCCAGAAGAATAGAAAAACCTGCTGGGTATGACGACTTGAATCTCAAAGAAAAACTGTACTTCAACCGCTCGGATATGCCCGCCATCACCCATGTCGATTACAGTGCCCGAATACAGACCGTCCATAAAGAGACGAATCCGCGATATCATCGGTTAATTGAAAAATTCAGGGAGAAAACCAATTGTTCCCTGGTGGTGAATACCAGTTTCAACGTCAGAGGAGAACCCATCGTTAATTCAC
>DNDT01000116.1 GCA_003487525.1 Flavobacteriales bacterium | reverse complement strand
GTTGTTTTCCTGTTTGAGGTATTACGGGATTATGGCTGTGGGGGGCGCATCTTGTGCGAAAGCCCGATCATGGAAGCCGATGCGCTGAACATGAAGAAGGCCTGGATGAAGGTGAGCGGCGAGAAGGAGTAAGAAAAAGAAAGAAAAGTACAACCTTTACCCAAAAAGTTGTTCAACCCGACCTGAAACTTCAATGGCTACAGCCTCTTGATTTACTGCAACAATGATCTCTCTTGCGAGGCTACGAAGCAGATCCAGATCAATAAGATCGTCTGAAAAGGCGATCTTTACTTTTTCCTTTTGCAAACTGCCTGAGGAAGCCAGAGTCCAATACCCAGTTGCGTCTCTGATCCGGGTCAGTCCAATGGAAGCAGCCCGCTGACAAATATCTGTAATCACAGAATCGGGAATCGGGGCACCTGTTTGTTCCAAACTGGGAATGTGAACCGCATTGCGCGATGTAGTGATGACCGTTCCAAAGGTATGTAGTTTCTGGTCGGCGGAACTGAGCCAGGGGCCAACCTGCTCCTCATCAATAAAATATGGACTCGCTTTTAGTGCCGCTTGTATGGAAGGAAAGACGATCCTCGGATACGCATCTGGGATGTTTTTTTTGGGGTTTGAGCGGGATGATCGCTGGTTTAGGGATTGAGCTTTATTCATGTTAGTGAACCCTGCGCCGAATAAAAAGACTGGATCGTGTACATGTCTGCATATTTATTGATTTTGTAGACTTTTTACACTTGGGTTTACGATGTTCTGGAGAATTACATCCATTTCTTCCACAGAATAGGGTTGTTTGTTTTCCTGCCACCAACGAATTACAGCCAGAACACCACCTGTAAGAAAATGAGCAAATATTGTAAGTTCGTCTTTTTTGAATTTACGGATGTCCAGTGATTTAACCAATGCTGTTTCTATACTTCCATAAAAGTGTTTTTTTAGTCTCTCAAGAATTGGATTATCAAAACTACGACGGTACATGACTTTATGCAATTGTTGATTTTGTTGTGCATGTCGAAATGAGTCAACCCAAGATAATTTTACATCCCCCATTGTCGGTGTCGAATGGGTATCCGGTATGGGTATCGGAGATTCCTCATGATGATATGGAATATTGGCAATTCCTCTGATCAATAAATCTTCCTTATTTTCAAAGTGATTATAAAAGGTGGCTCGACCAATATTTGCTTCGTCAATGATATCTTGAATTGTGATGCTTTCATAACTTTTTTCCAATAACAATTTCATCGCAGCTTCTAAAATCAAATTTTTAGTGCGATCAACCTGGCGATCTTTTGTTTTTGACATTGGATTTTCCTTTATACTTTTTAGACAATTTTAGATTTTTGTTCAGTTTTGAACATTTTTATCGATTTGCAGATTGCTATTACGTGAGAATGTAATAAAATGCCAATACAGAACAATTTGTTCAGTTTTGAATATATTGTACACCCAAACCGATCCAAGATTGAGGAAAAGAAAATGTCTACTACCAACTTCGAAAAATCCTTACACACACATATTGGTTCACTTATACAAGGGAACATTCTGCCAACCATTGAGTTTGCACAATCTGTTGACCTGCAATCACTCACGGAATCGGATATAAGCAAACGGGATGCTTTTCTCAATCGCTTCGTTACAAAGAATTTCCCTGAGCATCCTGATCTGCATGAATTTGTTCAAGCTCTTTTGCAAATCTACTACCAGTATTGGCAGGGAGTATTGATGCAAGTGAGCAATGTTGAAACCGCTGAGGACAGTCTCTGTAAATCACTGAATAGNNGAGGAAATAATCATCAATACAGTTAAAGAATTGGGGTTCGGAATACTTATGGATGTAACGCGCCCCTACCGTGAGTGCATGATCTGGAAATCCCAAATCAAGAAACAATATGAAATCAATTTGCATGACACAAGTTCCAGTCTGGAAGTTATCTTCCTTGATGATTTTATTTCCTTTGGGTGGATCGGATTTGCATCACTCAATAAAATCCATACAGGTGGTTGGGCAAAAACCGATGCCGTCTACAGAGTGGGAGCGCCACCAGAAAATGAAACCGATGAGAATTTCTATCTCGATATTCTCTGCCATGAAGGGCGACATTTTTCAGATTACAGCCATTTCCCAAACCTGCAGCAACCTGAATTGGAATACCGTGCAAAATTGACTGAATTATGCTATGCACAAGATACGTTGCTGCGCCGGATTCAACATTATTTCAATACCAGTTCCCCGGATAAAAACAGTGCCCCACACACATTTTCAGCCTATCATGTGATGCGCGATCTCTCATTGGCAATGTTTTCCACCCTTACCCCGCCGCCAATTGAAAAATGGCAAACACTCGACATAGAAAAAATCAATACTGCCGCAACCAGTATTTTGCAACAGAACAATACCTGGCTAAAAGCTAACAATCCGGAAAAGATTACATCTTTTCTGGGTGAATTCGAATTTCAAACAACCACAACAACATAGAAAAACCACTGCCTTGAAAATCAAGGCAGTGGTTACACTCTTTGTTAGGCGTTTTTTTGTTTATTGGGTCTGAGAAAATGAATACATTAATCATTTTCTCGTGGACGTAGTTCGTCTGTATCAGGCTTTTGAAAGAAGTCAATCCAGCCCATCATCATATCTTCTGGAATGTAGTGAATCTTATTGGTTAGGTTTTTGTTTCTGATTCTAACTCTTTTCAATAATTCTTCTTTGTCTACATCCATAAATACTATTTCACTTCTTGCTCCTATCTTCTTTGCTTCCGACCTAAAATACTCTCTTTCCTCTTTTGCCCAGAAACCAAAATCAAGAATAATATTTGTGCCGAGAGACAATGTGCGTAGGGCAATCTCCCATAACATATCTTCGATCAAACCATGTCTTTTATCGTGATCTGGGTCGTGAACATCATGACCGAATAAAGTAACATGCCAATCGTCTGGAGTAAGCCTTAATGCAGACAATTCTTTTTCTAATTCTTTTGCTTTGGTCGTTTTACCAGAACAAGGCAATCCAACCATTAAATAGAGTGTCGCCAAGATGTTTTACCTCATTACTGATTGTGCAACTAAAATACTTTCTTCTATTTATCGTTGCGAATCTGGCCAATCAAGTGTACGCTTTGTCAGCCCGCACTTATCGCAAATATACCTGCACTTATCTCGCTGTTGTTCTTGCTTATAAAACCACACGAAGCAGTTTTGATTTCGTTATGTATCCAGCGCTTTCAAGGGTTATGCGCGACTCCGTGTTGTAATACCAGCAACCAGCGACAGGTGTTAATCCATCCTCATATGCGATTCTCTTGAGGTGTATGATAATTGATCTACCAACGCCGAGCTTTCTTTTGCTTTCTTTAGTGAGTACACCAATGCTAATGCAGTTTTTCATTATTTTGTTTCTGACCACAATTCCGATTCCCAGTATTTCCTTTTCTATTTCAAGAACATATAACTCATTCGTTTCTATTACCTCCTCATAATTTTCGAGGAAATCTAGAGCCAAGCCTTTTATTTCGTCCAGGTCTGCCATCTTTGCAAGTCTAAAGTATTCCTTTCCGAATTCTGCTGGCCTGACTGATCTGGTAGTATCTGAAAAATGCAATGCCTGAATTTTTATTTCTTTATGATTTTCCAGAATAATTGAGAGTGCAGCGCTGTCCGTGGTAGGGATGAAGGCATCCTTGAGTTCAAAAGCTTCTTTTATCTTCTCAAAAATCCTGACCCCTTTGGAAAAATAGATGTCGTCAATGTATAAAATCGTCAGGTGGCTGTTGTTTATTCCAAAGAAGCCGCATTTTTGAGACGCTATTTCGATTGAATAAATCTCTGACTCGATGATAATGTCCTCGAGAAAATCATCATAAGGTATTGATATTTGTTTTTTGTATTTCTCAAAGAAAGCTGAATTGCTTTCAATATCTGTTTCGAGAAAACATATATCATTTTCTGCCATATACAATAAATCTCCTGTGAGCAGTGCGAGTTAACGGCTTGCGTTACTGGCGCTGGGGCGGACGGCG
>DNDT01000032.1 GCA_003487525.1 Flavobacteriales bacterium | reverse complement strand
GAAAACTTCAGATCCGCACACGATGACTACGGCGAAATAATGATCAAGGCACTTGCCGATCGACTGGCCGAGGCTTTTGCCGAATTACTGCATCAAAAAGTCAGGAAAGAATTCTGGGGATACGATGAAGCGGAGAACTTGTCGAATGAGGATTTGATTTCGGAAAAATACGTTGGAATCAGGCCGGCACCCGGGTATCCCGCTTGCCCGGACCACCTCGAAAAGGAGAAATTGTTTGAACTGCTGGAGGTTGAGAAAAACACGGGCATTAAACTGACCGAGTCGATGGCCATGTATCCGGCCGCTTCTGTTTCCGGGTATTATTTTTCACATCCCGATTCGAGGTATTTTGGACTTGGAAAAGTAAACTACGATCAGATTGTGGACTACGCAAATAGGAAAGGAATTCCGGTCGAGGTCGCCGAGAAATGGCTGGAACCAAGTCTAAGTTATACCCCTAAATAAAGTCCCCGGGAAGGGAATTCCCTGTTTCAATGTTGAAAAGCATTGATCCGGGCGTTTTGGACTTTAAAATCAACACATTACATTTGGGCCATCAAAAAGATGAAAGCCCTCACTACAATTTCATGTGTTCTTGCCACCCTATCGGGTCTGTTCGCTCAGAACGCGGATTGCGATAAAATCATTCTGATGGATGATCTGAACGTGAGGATAGACCACGTGTCGGGCTATGGGGATAAACTTGAATTCAACGGAAACCCAATCAGTAGTGAAAAATACATCACCGAGGAACACAATACGGTCTGGATGAGCTTTAAGGCACCGTATGACGGTCAGCTGACCTTCGAATTGATTCCCGATTCACCCGAGGATGACTGGGATTTTATGTTGTTCAGGGCCAATCCGTCTCAGTGTCAGGAAATAATAAATAAAACCATTGAACCCGTTCGGAGCAATCTTGCGCGAAATGATGCGGCGACAAAGGGCAGGACAGGGCTTAGCTTGGAAGCAAAGGCTCCTTTTTCGCCCGCAGGAGTTAATCCGAACTTCAGCAAATGGCTGGAGGTTAACGAGGGCTGGGATTTTATTCTGGTGGTGGATCTCAATAAGATTTCGGACAACGGTATAGGGTACAAGATGAGCATCAAATCCTGGGATAAAGAAGAAGTACACATTGAAACGCCGGCTAAAATCGAAAGTTCCGGTTTTGTTGATATGACGGACGAAGTGACTTCGACGGACATGAATACAGTGAAATTCAGGTTGTTCGAAGAAGGAACCGAAAAACCTATTTTGTGCAATGCGGAGATCATCGGACAGGACTGGATTGATTCATCGATTTCAATTCAGTCAAAAAGCGAATTTGAGGTTCAGTTCCCGAAAAATGAGTGGTTTTACCTGAATGTGAAAAAAGAGGGGTATACGTTTAGTTCTGTCAAATACAAGGCGACGGACGAATTGGCCGGTGGAATTCAGAAAGTATACCTGTCCAAAATCAAAACAGGCAATCACATCGTACTGAACGATATCGTGTTCAGGGAGAATACCTCACAGATGTTGCCGACATCGTTGCATTCATTGAACCAGTTGATAAATTTTATGAAGGAGTACCCAACGGCAACCATTGAGATACAGGGACACGTGAACGCTCCCGGTTACGAAAACGACGGAAAGGTGAAAAAGATTTCCGAAAAAAGAGCCGAACAGATAAAGCTCTACCTCGTAGATGCCGGCATACAGGGAACCCGAATAAAAGTAAAGGGCATGGGCAACGAATTTATGATCTATCCGAACCCCATGACCTATGAACAGGAAAAAGCAAATCGGCGGGTTNNCGGGTTGAAATTGAAATTCTCAGTCTGTAATGCTTTGGCTAACTTTGGTCAACGGTGATTGCTTCTAAACATTTAACAGGTTTTCTTTTAATTGCACTCTTGTCCACAGGGGCCTATTCGCAGGAACGCTGGGATTTGGAGACGTGCATCAGGTATGCCCACGAAAACAACATTCAGATAAAACAAGCCGAAATCGATTCCAAAATAATGGAAGGGCAGCTCAAGCAATCCAAGTATGAGTTACTTCCGGACTTGAATCTTTACGGATCGGAGCGATTGAGTTACGGTAAAACCGTAATCCCCATTACAAATGAACTTGCCGAAACGAGAATTCGTTCTTCGGGGTATTCCGCTGGTTCACAAGTAGATATATTTCGCGGATTCCAGAACATCAATGCCATTCGACGGAATAACCTGGATTATCTGGCCAGTAATTACGACCTGAGTAAAATCAAGAACGACATCACCCTTTCGGTGACCAACGCGTATTTGCTGATCCTATTTAATATGGAAAACGTCGATATCGCGAAAGAACAAATTGACGTGACGAAGTTGCAGATTGTACGGATCGAGAAAATGGTACAGTCGGGAAGCGTACCAAAGGGAGATCTTCTGGAACTGGAAGCGCAGCTTGCCGATGAAGAATTTCAACTGGTACAGGCCGAAAACCAGGTTACCCTTTCTCATTTGAATCTTCTGCAACTTTTGCAGCTGGATGGAGATTTTGATCTTGAAATCATCGAGCCGGTGTTGGACACAAACGACTTGCTGATGGAGGAAAAAAGTGCTTCGGAGATTTTTCAAACCTCTCTTACCGTTATGCCTGAAATTAAAAGCGCCGAATTAAAGCTGGAGAGTTCCATTAAAAACCTGTCCGTTGTACGTGGAATGCGAAGCCCGTTTTTAACCATGGGAGGTTCGATTGGAACTGGGTACAGTGAAGGTTCGGATCATTCATTTTCCGATCAGCTGAACGAGAACATCTACCGAAATTTCAGCCTCAGTCTGAACATTCCTATTTTTTCGAAATACAGCATTCAGCAATCGGTCGATCGTGCCCGGTTGATGAAAGAACGAGCCAATTACACCTTGATGTTGCAGAAAAATGACCTGAGAAACGACGTCGAGAAAGCCTATGCGGATGCAGAAGCAGCCATTAAGAGTTTTCAGGCAAACAAGAAATCGCTCGAGGCCCTGCAACTGTCATTTGAATATGCCCAGAAGCGATTTAATTCGGGTCTGATCAACAGCGTCGATTACAATACCAATAAAAACAACCTGCGCAAGGCCGAATCTCAATTGATCAGGGCCAAGTACGAGTACATTTTCAAACGCAAAATCCTTGATTTCTTCCAGGGAAAACCGATCAAACTCTGATATGCCGTTAATCCTCTGCCTCGAAACCTCATCGGTCAATTGTTCGGTCAGTTTGTTTGAAAACGAAGACCTTCGCGCAAGCATGGAAATGGGGCAGACCTACATGCATTCGGAAAAATTGCACGTGTTTATTCAGGATGTGCTTAAAAAGTCAAACACACCGATTNNGCATTTACGGGTCTTCGAATCGGGATGGCGACGGCAAAGGGACTTTGTTTTGCCCTTGAGATCCCGCTGATTGGCGTTCCGACGCTCGAAACCATGTCGCGAACGGCATTGCAATTTCCGGGTTCTCATCACCGCTTCTTATGTCCTTTGATAGATGCCCGCAGGATGGAAGTCTATACCTGTATTTTTGATGAAAACCTTTCCGTCGTCAGAGAATTGGATGCGGTTATCGTGGACGAAGAAAGTTTTTTGCCTGACCTCGAAAAGGGTCCGGTCTTGTTTTTTGGAGATGGGATGCCAAAAATAAGACCACTGTTAGAACCCCACGCGAATGCCTTCTTCCTTGAGGGCATCATACCATCATCATTGTTCATGGCAAAAACGGCTTTTCAGAAATTTAAAGCCGGAGACTTTGAAGATGTGGCGTATGCAGAACCGATTTACTACAAGGATTTTCAACCAACTACTCCCAGGAAGAAGCTTTTGTAGGGGTGTGTTAAGGGGTTAATTAGGGGGAATCGGGGAACCGTGTAATTGTGTAAATCAAAAGCCATTGTCACTTCGAGTGATCCCGCTGAAAGCGGGATTGTATCGAGAAGCAGACAAGAAGTATGAACCTTTTCCACTATCGTGGAGGATTTTCATTTCTTTTGTCTTGATACAAAAGAAACGAA
>DNDT01000414.1 GCA_003487525.1 Flavobacteriales bacterium | reverse complement strand
GTCATGTCGTACAAACTCAAATCGATGTCCCAGTTCCCATCAATGACAAGCGGTATGGTAACTGTTGTGTTGGCAGGATTAGGATAAGCATATCCGATTCCAATCAAATTGTTTTCGTCCTTTACACCTACAATCGAGATAACCACAACGTTGCGAACGTTGGTGAACGAACAGTTGCCTGCATCCTTCTCGGTAACCATGATCTTGGCAGTATCCAATGCGGATCCCCAGTCAACCTTTACAGCGTTTCCAACCGGGCTTCCGATGGTTCCTCCAATGGCTGACCATGTAAATGTCGATCCCTGTACAACAGGAACGAGGTAGTTTTTGGATGTATTCTCAAGTACGGTATCTGTCACCGTACTTCCGCTGATGAGCTTTGGTTCCGGTTTTAGATACATGGTGATGTAATTGGAAGGTACCGCAAACGTTGTGCTGCTGCACACATCGGTCAATAACTCGACGTTGACAGAATCGCCGTACATCAAACTCGGATTGAATTTGTTGTTTGTTGTAGGAGCGCCTGAATTTACCGTATTGATTTTCCACTGGTACATGGTGGATCCCTGAGTAAACGAATTGGCCCTGAACTCAAAAGGAGCACCGTAACACAGCGTATTTCTTGGTATGACGTTCATGCTGATAAGAGGCTTACTGAAAAGGGACACATTGATGTCGTCTGTGTTTTTACAGGTATTGGCATCTTCAATGATCACGGAATAATTTCCAACGGTATCCGCAACATGTGTAGGTCCTGTTGTGTTATCGTGCCAGAGGTAGGTAACACCCGGAGCCGTTGCGTCAAGAATGATGCTATCCCCATAACAGATCATAGTATCGTTTCCAAGATTCACTGTTGGTGGAGCAGGGAAGAAGCCTATATTTATTGTGTCTCCACCAGAACAACCGTTTTTCCAAACAGTCACCATGTATGTCTGGGCAGTGGATGCTACGATCGTTTGAGTAGTAGCACTGGTATTCCATGAAACACTGTCCCGCCCGGATCCGGCATCCAACGTAATCGGATCATTCGGACATGTGGTTGTATCAAGGCCAAGATTGACGGTTGGATAGTTGTACCCTTGAATTGTTACCGAAGAAGTGTCGTTTCCATTCACGGTATCAGTTATGTTGTTCGGAATTTCTGTCCAGGCAACAATGTTGTAAGAGTTACCTCCTGCCAGTGTCATGTTTCCAAGAGTAACCGTATCCTTGTCCGAAAAAGTGCCATTGGCTGTGTCAAGCAGTCCGGTCCAGTTGACCGGAGTTTGCAATACACTGTTTAATGTCCAGTGAATTTGCATACTGTTTATAAGGTTAATGCCGAAATTGGTAACTTCCACTTTTATGTCCTGTAGCGATCCGTCACAATCCGAAACAGGGGAAACAATGGCTGACACACCCGCATCGTTCGGTGCAGAAGGCAAGGTATACGTGATGCTTCCCATAAATTGTCTGGGGTGGAATGCGTTCGTTGTGCCTCCGCCATAACCATAACCCACACCTGTTTTAATGGTTACCGTTCCATCGGTAAATACATCCGGAGGACCCGTATGTGTGCGATATCCGATATTACTGGTTGTCATGTGGAAACCATATACTCCCGGTGACAAGACCAATCCGAGATTGGTGGCAAATGGTACTGCAGGTCCGGAAGAACCTGTACCTGTGGCAGATGTTCCGGTTTGCAATTGAACCCAACCGTTCGCAGCACTGACAATAGGAGTGGTTGGAAATGAATAATAGGAACCTACCTTGTACCACAGGGTGTAGGTAGACGTCCCGGAAGAATAAACCTGGGACGCTATTTCATCGATCGTAATGTTTCTTGTCGTGGTTAATTCAAACGTAATTCCACCTGTTCCATTATTGGCAGTAAAAGAAGGAATCGTGTAGGTTGAAATTACATTTTGCTGAGCAAGTAAAGTTGTTGAAGCAAATAGAAATACTAGTGCAATTATTTTGGACTTCGTCATACGGGAAAGCTTTGATTAGACCATAAATATAAAAAAATATTTTTTTATCATAAAAAAGTAGGGAAGAATGACCTAATAACTACTTCGAGATCTTATGTTGTATAAACAAAAAGGCTCCTTAAAAAGAAGCCTTTTTAAGAGTATAACCTACTGTTTATTAATGCTTAATGCTTAGTTTTTTAACAGATTCATATCCTTCACTGGTTGTTACTTTGATAAAGTACATGCCATTTTGCAAGTCGTCTACCGCGAATGTAAGGTTCCTGTTTCCGGAAACTGCTCCGTTGAAAAGTGCCTTGACTTTTTTGCCGGTCATGTCATACAAGCTTAAATCAATGTTCCAATTTCCGTCAATTAGCAGTGGTATGGTTACCGTTGTATTCGCGGGGTTTGGATAGGCATAACCGATTCCAATCAGGTTTTTTTCGTCTTTTACACCTACAATGGATATAATGACAACGTTTCGAACATTGGTGAACGAACAGTTGCCCGCATCTTTTTCAGTAACCATGATCTTGGCGGTATCCATTGCTGTTCCCCATTCAACGTTCACTGCATTACCGATGGGGCTCGTTATGGTTCCTCCGACTGCTGACCAGGTAAATGTTGAGCCCTGAACAATGGGTACCAGGTAGTTTTTGGATGTATTCTCAAGCACGGTATCCGGGGCTGTACTTCCACTGATTAGTTTTGGGACAGGATTGAGATACATGGTAATGTAATTTGAAGGTACTGCGTACGGGGTGCTGCTGCAGACATCAGTCAAAAGGTCAACGCCGACAGAATCTCCATACATCAGATTCGGGCTGAATTTGTTGTTGGTGGTAGGAGCCCCCGAGTTTACCGCATTAACCTTCCACTGGTACATTAGAGAGCCCTGGGTAAATGAGCTGGCCCTGAACTCAAACGGTGCACCGAAGCAAAGAGTGTTTCTGGGAACCACGCTTAAACTAACAACGGGTGTACTGAAAAGAGATACATTGATGTCATCGGTATTTTTGCAGGTGTTCGCGTCTTCAATGATCACAGAATAGTTACCCGCAGTATCGGCGACATGGGTTGGTCCGGTTGTATTGTCGTACCATAGGTAGGTAACACCCGGGGCCGTAGCATCCAAAATCAAACTGTCTCCCAGGCAGATCATTGTATCGTTTCCAAGATTAACCGATGGAGGATTCGGATAGAATAAAATGTTGATGGTGTCAGACGCGTCGCATCCATTTTCTGTCACTGTAACACTGTATGTCCCTGCCACAGACGCGGTCAGGTATCGAGATGTTGCACTTGTGGACCACAAGATGTTGTCACGCCCCGCACCTGCATCCAGGATAACCGGGTCACCGGGGCATGTGGTGGTGTCGTTGCCCAAATTGACCGTTGGATAGGCACTCACGAGTATTTCTTTCATCATGGTGTCAGTGCAATTACCGTCAGTTACTCCTAATTTAATTGCATAGGTGCCGGGTACATTGTATCGTTTTCCGTAATTGTTTTGAGTTCCGACAGAGACGTTGTTTTCAAACCATTCGTGTGAAATTGATCCAACGCTTGTATTGCTGTACGACACTGAATCACCCACACAAATGGTATCTGATGAAGTCGAAAAGGAGGCCTGTGCAGGGCAGCAACCGACAGAACCGACGCTCACAGAAGTTGATGCCGAGATGGTGGATGGAACCGCATTCCATGTGCCAATTACATCTACGGTATACGTTCCCTGCGGCAACATACCCAAACTGATATTGTGAACAGGGTAACCAATTGCCGGAAGACAGGTAATTCCTACGATGTAGTTAATATTCACAGTGATTACGTTTCCGGTTACATTGACCGTATTTCCCAGATGAACCGCATTGATGCAAAAGATGGTGACATCTGCCTGCAGCATGGTATTGGTGCAATATGATGCGGGAGATGACGTAATGGTGGCATTGGTTACTGCAACTTGTGAAATACCATTTTTTGATAGTACAAGCAAAATCACAAAAAAGACAGCTTTAATCGAGTTGCGAATTGTTTTCATAATAATCTATTTAACATCCTGACGCGAAAGAGATCACATAAAAATACACCTATTTTTATTAATGAGTTGAGTGTTAATAGTGTGACAGTTTTAACAACGTAACTGAGTTTCCATCGATAAAAAAGGCCTCCCAAAAGGAAGGCCTTTTTATTCTAGGTAGAGCAGAATGTTTAATGTTTTATGGTCAGCTTTTTAACTGATTCAAATCCATCGCTTGTGCTCACTTTGTAGAAGTACATTCCATTTTGCAGGTCATC
>DNDT01000169.1 GCA_003487525.1 Flavobacteriales bacterium | reverse complement strand
TTTTCATGCGATTTCTTTTAAGAAATGCAAAACTAAGGCAAAAAGTCGTGCCAAGACCTGAACCGGTATACATTATGTCTCAGGGCTCAGATAGTGAGTTAAGTACAAAAGAAAAGGGCGGATATTCCGCCCTTCCGTTAGTTAAGAATGTACTTGTATTTCAACCTCAGCGACAGGTAATACATTACCGGAACGATGACCAAGGTCAGGAACGTAGCGAAGGTCAATCCGAAAATAATGGTCCAGGACATCGGACCCCAGAACATCACGTTGTCGCCACCAAAGTAGATTTGAGGATCGTAATCGGACAAGAGGGTGAAGAAGTTGATGTTCATCCCCGTGGCCATTGGAATCAAACCCAATACGGTTGTAATGGCAGTAAGCAATACCGGTCGAAGCCTTACCTTTCCACCTTCGATCATGCTTTCAATAAGGACAGTTACCGGAAGTTTGTCTTTTGACCCCAGTTCCATTTCAACCTTTTTTCGATCCATTACCAGATTGGTAAAATCGATGAGTACAATGGCATTGTTCACCACAATTCCCGCCAGACTGATGATGCCAATCATGGTCATGATGACCACAAAGTCCATCTGAAAGGTGACCAATCCCATGAACACCCCAATTAAGCTGAATACCACCGAAGCCACAATAATAAATGGTGTGGCAGCCGAATTAAACTGCGCCACAATAATCAGGAAAATAAGGAATACGGCTATTAACAATGCGCCTCCCAGGAAGGACATTTCCTCCGCTTGTTTTTCCTGCTCACCCGTAAACTTGAAGGTATATTCTTCGGGTAAGTCGTATCCTTTCATCAGTTCTTGTATTTCGGCCACGACTTCGTTGGCGTTGTACCCTTCAAGCACGTTCGATGAAATGGTGATGATTCGCTTCAGGTCCTTTCGTTTCACGGCGCTGAATGTCGAGGATCTTTCGGCCGTTGCCACACTTGAGATGGGAACCTGCTGAATTTTTCCATTGGTCTGATCGCGGAAGGTCACCTTTTGGTTCAGTAAAATATCGTCGTCATACCGGTATTTGTCCTGCAGGCGGATCATGATTGGATAGTCGTCCTCACCCGATTTGAATGACGAAGCTTCCAGTCCGAACAGTGAATTTCTCAGCGTATTTCCTATTTGTCCCGTCGAGATATTGAGTCGCCTGGCCTTTGCCCTGTCTATGGTGATCGGCATTTCGGGTTTACCCATTTCGACATCGAGTTTTAATTCTTCGATACCCGGAATGCTGTTTTCATTGATGTAATCCCGTATCGAATTGGCCTGGGCCAGCAACTTTTCATAATCCACACCCGCGATCTCGATATTGATCGGTTTTCCCGTCGGAGGACCAGCGGCATCCTTATCCACAACAACCTGCACCCCGGTTGTACCCTTCATTAGTTGCCGGATATCTTCAAGTACATCCGAGGTCGCAACACCACGTCGGTATTTATATTCCGTAAACGACATCGTGATTCTCGCCTTATGCGGTGTCGGTGCCATCGAAGGACCCTGTCTCGGGTCTGAAGTGCCTTCTCCGACCTGGGCTATAATCGATTTGACGATGTAGTTCTCAGTCTGTTCTTTTCCGTCAACGACTTCGGTTACTTCGTATTTCTTAGCGTAGTTGATTACTTTCTCCTCGAGTTCTTTCGTGATTTCATTGACCAGCTCTATATCGGTTCCGATAGGGGCCTCAATAAACACGTTGACATAATTCGGCTGGTTGATCGGAAAGAAAATAACCTTTGGCATGAAGACCACAAGCAAAACCACCGAGAAAACCAAAAATGCATTGATACCGATAAGAAAGAAAATAGGATTGTACCCTCTAAAGGTGAATCTCAGGAAATTGGCGTAAAAGGTCTCTAGCCATGGAATAAACCGCGACTGGAAGAATAGGGTTGCCGGGGTCAATATGAATTTGTTGAGGAGTCCAATCAAACCCGCAATGATCATCAGGTTTCCAAAGGTTGTATTAATCCCAAAAGCAACCAGTGTACCTGCCACTATCAGGAATGCCGAAATTTTTATCACCTTCTTCACAGGCGTGTTGATTTCTTCAACCTTCATCCAGATAGCCGTGAGAACAGGGTTAAATACCAATGCCACGAATAAGGATGAACTCAGTACAATCATCAGGGTGATGGGCAGGTACTTCATAAATTCTCCCATTATTCCGGGCCAGATTGCCAGTGGAAGGAACGCTGCCAAAGTGGTAGCCGTGGATGCGATAATCGGCCATGCCACTTCGCCAACACCGTATTTGGCCGCGTCAAAACGCGACATTCCCTCGTCCATAAGCCGGTAAATGTTTTCCACCACCACAATTCCATTATCCACCAGCATACCCAGAGCCAGGATCAGCGAAAACAATACCATCATGTTCAACGTCACGCCGAGTGCATTCAAGACGAAAAAGGCAATGAACATCGAAAGGGGAATGGCAATTCCGACAAAAAGGGCATTTCGGATTCCCAAAAAGCAAAGCAACACCAGAATAACCAGCAACATTCCGAAAATGATGCTGTTTTCAAGTTCGCTGACCATGCTTCGTGTTTTGTCCGACTGGTCGTTCGTAATCGAGATCTCCAGGTTGGGAGGGAAGACCTCTTTTTTGGCTTCGGCCAGAATGTCATTGATTTTATCGGAGGCGTTAATCAGGTTTTCTCCGGCCCGCTTTTTAACGTCCACCATGACCACCGACTTGGTGTATTCCCTTGCATACGATTCTTTTTCCTTGTCTTCGAATTTGACCTCGGCGATGTCCCTTAAATAAACGATGTTGAAATTTTCGTTTTTGACGATGGTATTTAAAATTTCATCTTCGTTTTTGTAATCCCCGACCACACGTACTGTTCTTCTGAAATTATTGCTAAGCAGGTCCCCGGCCGAAATGGTCTTGTTTTCGGCATTGATGGCGGAGAGGATGTCGTTGAAATTCAACTCGTTTGCCTCCATCGCATACAAGTCAACATTTATTTTCATCTCTTTTTTCTGAACTCCACGGATGTCAACTTCCGTTACTTCGGGCAGGGCTTCAATTTCATCTTCGAGGTATTCGGCATAATCCTCCAGCTGGTCAATTGAAAAGTCACCGGACAGGTTGATGTTCATAACGGGCATCATTTCCGAGAGGTTCATCTCAAATACGTTGGGATCGGAAGGCAGGTCGGTTGGCCAGTCGGGGTCGCTCATGGCGAGGTCAACCTTGTCTTTTACCTTTCTAAGGGCTTCTTCGGGTGTCACACTGAAGTCGAACTCGATAAATACCGTGGAATAACCCTGAACCGAGGTCGAAGTCATGTTGTCAATGCCGGTAATGGAGTTTATTTCTTTCTCCAATGGCCGTGTCACCAGTTTTTCAATGTCGAGGGGTGAATTTCCCGGATATGGTGTTCCGACAAAAATCTGTGGGAAGACAATTTCAGGAAAGCTTTCCCTGGGCATGGAAGAGTACGCCGATATCCCCAGGATAAGAATGATTACCAGCAATACGAATACCGTGGTTCTGTTTTTTAAAGAAGCGGTTGAAAGACCGAAGTCCTTCATAACGTTCTTTTTTTCATCTTTTTTCTTCATGAATATTTAATCCTTAGTCCTTTCAGATTAGTTTACTTCGACAATTTCTCCGTCTTTAATGCTTCTTCCGCCCTGAACGATCAGTTCATCCCCGGCTTCCAATCCTTCAAGGATTTCAATTTGCCCCTTGTAAGAAAGTCCGCTTTTCACGATGTGTTTTTCGGCTCGCGGCATTCCATTTTGTTTTAATACAAAAACAAATTCTTCTCCGGTGGGTGTTTCCTGTATAACCTTAGTGGGGATAACAATGGCTTTGTTGTTCATGTAATCCATGATATTGACTTCGGCCAACAGGTTGGGGATAAGTTTTGAATCGGAGTTCTTTATCTCAAACCTGATTTTAAAGGTTCTGTTACCCGGATTAATGAAATTTCCGATTCGTGAAATTTGCGATTTCATGCTTATTCCAAGTGAAGGAAAGTTGATGACGGCCGTATCGCCGATTTTGACTTTATCCAGGTATCTTTCGGAAACGTCCGATTTTATATACACTTCATTCAGATTGATAATACGCAGAACAGGCATTCCCGGAGAGGACATTTCCCCAACTTTCGCAATGATTTCGTCAACGACGCCATTGAAGGGAGCTTTAATCGTGTACATGGCCAATTGAGCCTCCAGTGTTTCCAATCTGCGGTTCAGACTTTCAAGG
Source organism: Flavobacteriales bacterium (assembly GCA_003487525.1). Taxonomy (GTDB): domain Bacteria; phylum Bacteroidota; class Bacteroidia; order Flavobacteriales_E; family Vicingaceae; genus UBA11591. The sequence continues at coordinate 589 of DNDT01000169.1, read as the reverse complement.
TTGGACTTGGCTTCGATGTATTGAATTTCGGAACCGATTTTCTGGTCCCACAGATTTTTTTGTTTGTCATAAATGGTTTGTGCAAGCNNTACCAGTGTTTTGCCTTTTGTCACGAAATCCCCTTCTTCGGCATCAATGGCAACAATTTTGGCCATTACTTCCGGATTTAAAACGGCATTCTGATCTGTTTCAACAACGCCATGTACCTGAAAATAATGCCTGAAGGATTTTACTTCCAATGCTTTAACAACGACCAGAGGAACGTTGTGATTTCCCGAAGTGTCCATCAACTTAAGTTGATCTTCGACTTCATTTATTTTTTCGGCAATGTCATTTTTGGCATGGCGCAAAGAGTCCTTCACGCTTTTTAGCTGTTCGACATTTTTCTGGGTGACTTCAGGTTCGCCGCACGAAATCGCCAACATAAAAATCCCCGAAAGGAATACAGCAGATATGGATTTATTGAGTGTCATTTTATGATAATTAATCAGTAGTTGTTAAGTGCTTTATCGAGTGTTGCTTTTGACTCCAGAATATTGTACAAGGCTGTAATGTATTTTCCCTGAATCTGAAGGTACTGGTTGTTCGA
>DNDT01000201.1 GCA_003487525.1 Flavobacteriales bacterium | reverse complement strand
CGGAACAATCCGGAAAAAAGGTCCGATCCCTATGCCTTTTATTTTGTCGAAGGTTCGTTGTACAATGATCTCACACTTGATAAATACGAGCAGGAAAACAACTACGCGTACAGCGAAGAACAACGTGCCTATTACAAACAGAATCCCGGTGCGGCTCATATTGACGGACAACACACGGTTTTCGGTGAAATAATTGAAGGTTTTGAAGTGATTGCGAAACTGACACATGTTAAAACGGATGGCCGCGACTGGCCAATAAGTGATATTTATATTGAACGATGTGAAGTGATTGATTGAAATAATTACGCACCGACTGTTTGATGCCTGTTCTGCAGTTGATTTAAGTCATTTGTTCTGAGGGTAAACAGTCTTACTTTCGTGTTTTTCAAAATCGAATGTTGAATACTCAACTTCTCAATCCGGCAAGCATTGCTGTTATTGGAGCATCGAATGATGTAAGGAAACCCGGTGGAAAGGTCATAAAGAACATCCTGCAAGGAAAGTACGACGGGAAATTATTTGCGGTGAACCCCAATGAAACAACCATTCAGGGAATACCCTGCTTTAAGAATTTAGAGGACCTCCCTCCCATCGATTTGGCGATTCTGGCAATACCGGCTCCCTACTGTCCGGATACCATTGAATTTCTGTTGACACAAAACACGGCAAAGGCATTCATTGTTTTGTCGTCCGGATTTTCGGAAACCAACAAGGAAGGACAATTGCTCGAGGAGAAAATGGTCAGCCTTGTCAATGAACATAATGCCTGCTTAATCGGTCCGAATTGCATTGGCGTAATCAACGACAACTACAGCGGTGTATTTACCTCTCCTCTGCCTGACTATCATGCCGACGGCTGCGACTTGATCTCAAGTTCAGGTGCAACCGCAGTCTTTCTTATGGAAGCAGGTCTTCCGGTAGGGTTAAGATTTTCGTCCGTATTTTCTGTCGGAAATGCCGCCCAGACAAGTGCAGAGGATGTACTGGAGTACATGGACGAACATTTCGATCCGGCAAAAGATGCCAGGATAAAATTGCTGTATCTGGAGAGCATCAAACATCCTCAAAAACTGCTCAAGCACGCATCTTCACTTATCAGAAAAGGAGCAAAAATTGCGGCCATCAAATCGGGAGTCACCGATGCGGGAAGCAGGGCGGCTGCATCTCACACCGGGGCACTTGTGACATCGGACATCACGGTTCGGGCTCTGTTCAGAAAAGCAGGTGTGGTGTATTGCAGCAGCCGCGAAGATTTACTTACGGTAGCCTCGATATTCAACTATAAAAAACTGAATGGCAAGAAGATAGCTGTTATCACCCATGCCGGTGGAAGTGCCGTAATGCTCACGGATGCGTTGGTTTCAAACGGGCTGGAAGTTCCCGTGATTGAGGGGCCGGATGCGGATAAATTGCTTGGTTTCCTACATCCTGGATCTTCGGTCAGAAATCCCATAGATTTTCTGGCAACGGGAAATGCGGATCAGCTCGGCATTATTATCGACTACTGTGAACACAAATTTACCGATATCGATGCCATGGTAGTTGTGTTCGGAAGTGCCGGCCTTTTTGATGTGGAGAATGTATACAATGTACTGAGTGTCAAACTCGAAGTGTGTTCAAAACCAATTTTTCCGGTTTTACCTTCAATCATAAACGCACAGGAAGAAATAAAGCATTTTTTAGGAAAGGGTAATATAAACTTTCCGGACGAAGTAGTATTGGGTAATGCACTTGCCGCTGTTTACAGGACGCCTCCCCCCTCTTCGGGTCCAATTGACGTGCCCGAGGTAAACCAACTAAAAATAAGGGAGGTGATCGATCGATCGGCTGACGGATTTCTGGATGCAATTTCGGTACAGGAACTGCTGGATGCTGCAGGAATTCCCAGGGTTTGGCAACGTGTGGTCTACAACAAGGAGAGTCTTCTCACTGCCCTCGGTGAATGCGCTTTTCCTATTGTCATGAAGGTTCTGGGACCATTGCATAAATCTGATGTTGAAGGTGTCGTGCTCAATGTTTGGAACATTGATGACGCTGTTTCTCATTTTGAACGCTTAATGACGATACAGGGAGCGGAAGCGGTTTTAATACAACCCATGATTTTCGGGATTGAGTTATACATGGGTGTTCTCTATGAAAAAGGGTTCGGAAGAACCATCGTTTGCGGACTTGGGGGCATATTCATTGAAGTGTTAAAGGATATTTCTGCCGGTTTGTCACCTATTTCAAAAGACGAGGCATTGCAAATGATAAAAAGGCTGAAAGCATACGAGATTATAAAGGGAACCCGAGGAAAAGAGGGAACGGATCAGGAATTGTTTGCAGAAATCATTCAGAAATTATCTGCATTGACCATTGTTGCTCCCGAAATCAGTGAAATGGATATGAATCCATTGATTGCTCAGAAAGATTCCATATATGCGGTAGATACGCGCATCAGAATATCCAGAAATCAGTAATGATCTATTCGACCAGGATTTTACCGTTTACCGCAGAGTTGCCATTCTGAAGAATGGAGAAGATGTACACCCCTCCGTTCAATCCGGTTAAATCAAGATCGAAAAACGCGGATTCGGTGAAGAGGTGACGCGATAATCCACCATTTACACCATATAGTTTCAGTTCAGTTCTGTCACCTTTCGAATTCTTGAAATACAATCGTGTACTTCGGATTCCGGGATTTGGAATTACCATATATCCTCTTGAATCAAAAGAGAT
>DNDT01000136.1 GCA_003487525.1 Flavobacteriales bacterium | reverse complement strand
ACCACCCAGATTGGGTAGTTGGCCTGGATGGATCTGAATCAAAAAAATCCTTCACTACTCTAGCGAAGGATTTTAGATTCCAGGACTATTGAAACTTATAAAATCCCAAGTTCTTTAGCCCGCTGAACCGCATCCGCCCGTCTATTTACACTCAGCTTGCCATAGATGTTCTTGATATGGAACCGAACTGTATTTGCAGAAATGGAAAGCTCTTGGGCAATTTCTGTACTCGATAATAGTGTGTTCAGGAAACGTAAAACTTCCAACTCCCGGTAACTAAGTGGCTCCGCCAAATTTGACATTTCTCGGGATTCAAGAAAGGGTAATTCTTGCTTTTCTTTTTGCATGGTTTTCAATAATCTATCTGCATATGCACTAATTTTCGTGTCATCTTCTTTTCTCATTCCACCCTTTAAAAGGATGTAGGAAAGTAAGTCCTCCATCGGTCCGCCTTCATCAACAAATATGCGTACATACCCACCCGGCTCAGCCAACGTCAGGGATTGTATCAATACATCAACAGAACGTTCTTTTTCCCCAGCAGTCCAAAACAACAATCCTTTCAGGATTAGAATTTTAATGGTCTCATGAACCCAATCAGCTTTTTCGGCTGCCTTTTGAAGACGGTCTAATAATTTTTCTGCCTGATCCAGATAAGGACCTGATGGATCCTGTAGACCTTGTGCTATCAGGACATGTGCCAGATTTGTATGATGCAGATCATGTTGATAGCTGAGAGGCTCGTCAAAGGTCAAGCCCCTTCTTTCAATTTGTGAAATAGCTGCGGGTAGGTTTCCCGTTGATATCCAGTAACTCACCCAGCATTCATCCAGCCAACCTAGATACCATGGATCAACTTGATTTTTCCCCAATATTATTTCTGCCTTATTAAGGGCTTCCATAACACCTTTCTGGTCTTTGAATACATGTCGGAGCCGAGCCAGGCAAATATAGGATTCGATTAGAACGTCAGGATGATTCAATTTTGCAGCCAAAGCAATGCCGCTGTCGATGAAGTCCTGAGCGCGAACCAAATCATTCCACTCCCGCAATAGGTTGCCGATCCTGGGAGAAGGAATACTGGCAAACAGTATTTTCACTCCGTCCGGTCTGGTTGCTCGAGCCAAAGCTTCGGTATAAGTGTCAAAAGCAGATTGAAGTTGCCCATGCTTGAATTGCATTATTCCCATGTAGCATAAGCTAGATACTACACCATCCCAATTGCCTCTCTGCAAAAAAGCAGTTGAAGTATATTCAAATGTCTTTTCCGATTGATGTCGGTCACCGAGTGCCCAATAAGCTAATCCTAACGCAACCATTGCGGTTATCCGCCAGGGATCTTTGTCAGTCAGATTTTCAAGAGCAAAATTTGCATGCTCTAATACGGTTGAAAATGGCCTTCAGTAATTGAGATATGTGCACGGATTGAGGCAATCGCACCCTTGATACGCTGTTGGTCAACTGATGATGAAAAATGGGGTGCCGGAGAGGTTTCATTTGTAGATGGGGCCTGTACGATCAAACTTTCTGCGATTTCCAAATAATCTTCTGCCTTGGCGCGAGGACCAAACGAATAATGGAGCCAAGCCTGCAAAATACAAAGCCAGGGTCGGTTACGAACCACATCAACAGGCAATAATTCAAGCCAACTGGACAAAGTTTTTTCCTGATTAAAACTCGTAACCGCAAATCCGTATTTTTCTACAAGATTAGCCACTCGATCTAGGTCTTCCCCTTTAAGTGCATGGCTGATCGCTTCTGTAAGCAGACTCTCTTCGTCATACCAGATACTGGCACGGGTATGTAAATTTGAAATCTGGGTTGGATGGATATTCATCAAACGCTTTTGTAATAAATCTGCAAACAGATGGTGATACCGATACCAGATTTGTTCATTATCCAGTGGAATTAAAAATGTATTGGATCGTTCTAGCTGGGACAATATCTGTTGGTTGTCTTCCTTATCCAAGATTGAATTGCACAAGGAAGCATTCATACGTTCTACAATAGAAGTCCGCAACAAGAAATCTTTGACTTCAGCGGTCTCTTTGCCGAGAACTTCCTCCATCAAATAATCCAAGATAAAACGATTGCTTCCAGTAAATGTTTTTATGAATCTGGATACGTCTTTTGTTCCTTGCATGGATAGCGCTGCCATGTATAGACTTGCTGCCCATCCCTCCACTCGTTCGTCAAGCGATTTAACATCTTCCATAGTAAGCGCGAAGCCCATGACATCGTTCAATATAACAGCCGTTTCCTCGAGCGTGAGGCGCAGATCCTTCGAGCGTATCTCAACCAATTCTCGGTGGGCGCGCATTCGGGTCAGAGACAATGGGGGATCGAGTCGGGTGGAAACTACCAGATGCATGAAGCGGGGCATGTAATCTACTAAAAATGAGATGATTTTGTGAACTTGCTCATCATTTATAAAATGGTAATCGTCCAGAATTAATGATATATGTTCGGAAGTCTGAGAAATTTCGTTTATTAACAAGCAAAGAATAACTTCGTAAGTTGGATTTTGGGACGATTGAAGAATTTCAAGTGCTTCCTGCCCAATGTTTGCGTCAATCTTTTGAATTGCACTAATAAGGTATGTCAAGAAACGCTACGGATCGTTGTCGTTGGCATCAAGTGACAACCAACTAACGGGATGCTTAATTGTGGAAGCCCATTGACTAAGTAAAGTCGATTTCCCAAATCCTGCCGGAGCTGAGACAAGTATTAACTTACAGGAAGTTCCCTCATTCAACCGTTCAATTAGGTGGGGGCGCAACAGTAGATTGTTTCTTGGAGAGGGGATATAAAACTTGGTTTCAAGGAGGTTTATCATCCCGGAAGAATCCTTGTGTAAAGCCAATATGCTTTGCATTGTACACGAATATTGGAAGGTGATCTTGTTGTGTCCTAAATTCCTTTTTATAGGGGCTGTAGTTTGAAGACAGATATACCTGGAAATATGTTTTTTTCTAAAACTATTTCCATCAATCCACTGTCAAG
>DNDT01000285.1 GCA_003487525.1 Flavobacteriales bacterium | reverse complement strand
AAGGTGGAGAAGAAGTATCCACCAACGAAGTGAAACAATTACTCAGGAAACTGATCGAAGAAGAAGACAGAACCGATCCGTTAAAAGACGATCAATTGACAGTCAAGTTAGTTGAACTGGGTTATCCGCTTGCCAGAAGGACTGTGGCAAAATACCGCGAACAACTTGGCTTTCCGGTGGCCAGATTAAGAAGAAATATATAAGATGTTCAAACTGATCTCGTTTTTGTTTCACCCCTTTTCATTTTTGTTGCTTGGAACGTTTATTTTATTCAACACCCATACATACATCAACTTCAGCTACTCGAACGAGCTAAAATTGCTTGTTTATGCAGTGATTTTTTTAAATACCATGCTTCTTCCCGTGCTTATATCATGGTATTGGTCAAAAAAAGGCAGAATTTCATCCATCTTAATGGAACAAATCGCCGACCGTAAAAAAATATACCTGATCACCTTTGGGTTTTATCTTGCCACCTTGTTTGTATTGAGCAGTTTCGGTGTACCCGTGGTCATTTACAAGTACGCATTGGGAGCCGGATTAACGGTAGGTGCGCTCTTTATTCTGGCCATGTTAAACAAGAAATTAAGCGCGCATTTATCGGCAATAGGCGGGCTTTGTGGTGCGTTGGTAATGTTGTCGTTTCGGCTTCAGACCGACCTGCTTACCTTGATCGCCGTATTCGTGATTTTAGCCGGAATAATCGCTACCGCGAGGATACAGGTCAAAGCGCACAATGAAAGCGAGGTTTACCTGGGATTCCTGCTCGGATTTTTCACCCAGGTTTTTATCTTTTCCTGACTCTGTAAAATTTCGTTACCGGGTGATAATACTTGCTAATTGTGACAAATGTCATAATTATTTTAATTTTTCAGGAGTAGCTTTAACCTAAATTAAACTGGTCATGAAAAAGTACGCACTATTATTACTCCTGCCTTCTTTTATTTTTCAGATAGGATGTACCAAAGAAGAAGATGATCCAACACCAACGGTTGCGACCATTCCGTATTTTACGATTAACTTATCTCATGTAGTTTCCGGTGAGCCCATGGTTTTTAATCAGCGCATCTATCAAACACCGGCCAATAACCCATACGAAGTGAGGCACCTGGAGTACTTCATATCCGATTTTAAACTGAAGAACCAGACCGGTCAATGGTTGACGGTACAGTCAGAGCCAAAACTCATTGACCCTCAAGATGATAATATTGGAACACGAACGGTATTGCTGAATGTTCCGATCGGAACGTATCAGGGAATTTCATGCATGATCGGAATTCCCGAGGCAATCAATTACACCGGCTATCTTCCCCAGACTGTTGATAACATGAACATGGCCTGGCCGGATCCAATAGGCGGAGGATATCATTTTATGAAATTTGAGGGGAATTACCAGGATGAAAACCTGGAGTGGAAAGGATTTACCGTGCATTTGGGAAAAAACGGGAATCAGGCTCCAAACACGATAAAAGACATAAGTATCGCCGTATCGGCCACAAGCAAGAGTCTGGACCTGGTAATGGATATGAATCAATGGTTTGACAATCCGCATTACTACGATTTTAATGTTCAGGGAAACTATACCATGGCTGTTGATTCGCTAATGTTGCTGGTCAGTGAAAACGGTAGAAACTGCTTGTCTGTTAAACAATAAAAGTTATGAAAGCTAAAAGAATATATGCTTCGATCGAAGCGCTGTTGCTCGTTTTAATCATGTTGTCCTGGGTGTCCTGCACAAAGGAAGAAGATCCTACGCCGACACCTGTAACACCTGCGTATCAGACAACGCCCTATGAATTTAACATACCCGATTATTTCCCACTGTTTCAGGTGCCGAAAAACAACCCGACTACGGTCGAAGGTGTCGCTCTGGGTAAAAGACTTTATTACGACCCGATGCTTTCGCAAGGGGGGCCGTTGGAAGGTAATTCTTGCTCTTCATGCCATACCCAGAAAGGCAGTTTTTCCAAGTCAACGCCTTATGGAACAGGATTTCAGGTTATGGCGCACATAAACCTGAATTACACCAAGAATTTTCTTTGGGATGGACTGGTTCAGGGAGAACTTGAGGATATAGCCGAATTCGAAGTCGCGGAATTTTTCAAAGCGGATGTTTCGCTTTTCAGGGCTGATTCTACCTATAAATCGATGTTTTACAAAGCGTTCGGAAAAACAGATTTTGATGAAAAGGACATGGCATATGCCATCGCTCAGCACTTCAGATCGTTAAATTCATACAATTCCAAGTTTGATTTGTTTTGGGACGGGAAAGCGGAGTTAACACCACTTGAAGAAATGGGATACCTGATTTTCAACACCGAAAGGGGAGATTGCTTTCATTGTCATTCTTTCCCGCTTCTGTCAGATCATGATTTCCACAACAACGGACTTGACTCGACATTTGAAGGTATAAATGCCGGAAGATTCAACGTGACAGGCAATGTAAATGACTACGGCTTGTTCAAGTCTCCAACATTGAGAAACGTTGCACTGACTGCCCCTTACATGCATGACGGAAGGTTTGAAACCCTTGAAGAAGTAGTGGAGCACTATAATTCCGGTGTCAGACACAGTCCCACACTTGATGCGATCATGTTAAAACCGGGCAAGGAGTATGGATTGCAATTGTCGCCAATGGAAAAAGCTGCGATCGTTGCATTTCTTAAAACGCTGACAGATACTTCGTACACAACAAATCCGGAATTTTCGAGTCCGTTTTAATCTATTGGCTCAGGATTCGGACGCTAGGTAGATTTTAGCTATTTTCGGGATAGTGTTTTAAACTATTGTCGGAAAATCGTCCATGACGGTTTTCCCGGCTATCTTTTTCTTTTGAAAATGGGGATAAAAAAAACAATCATAGCAAGTCTGTTGGTTCTCGGATTTTCTGTGCCGGGAGAGGATGATCTGGTGATTCGAAAAATTTTTGACGCAGCATTAAATGAAGGACATGCCTATGAAAACCTGCGGGATTTATGCAAGAATGTCGGGAATCGCCTGACGGGAAGTCACGGTGACACACTCGCTGTGTTATGGTCTGAAAAGAAATTGAAGGAAATTGGATGCGAAAATGTCCTTCTTCAGCCTTTTACCACAAATCATTGGGTCAGGGGATATGGAGACTATGGTAAAATAGTGCTGGAAAATGAAGAAAAAGCCATTCAGTTGTTGTCTCTTGGAAGTTCGGTTGGAACAGGGGATAAAGGAATTAGGGCGAAGGTGATCGAAATTGACAGCTGGGATGACCTTAAATCACGTGGTAAAAAAGTGGAAGGCAAAATTGTCTTTTATAATCGACCGATGAATCCCAAAAATGTGAATACGTTCGAGTCATACGGACAAAGTGTGGATCAACGTTCGAAAGGGGCATCCGAAGCGGCAAAATACGGGGCAGTTGCAGCACTGGTTCGTTCCATGACCCTGGCAAACGATCACAACGCCCATACCGGTAACATGAATTACGAAGACGGGGTAAAACGTATCCCCGGACTGGCAATAAGTACTGCCGACGCTGATTTTCTGCATGAAAAACTGCAAAGTGAAAAGTCACTTGAAATAGAACTTTACTCTTACTGCAAGAATCTGGGAACGGTTGAGACGAATAATGTAATGGGGGAAATCAGGGGAAGTACTTTCCCCGATGAAATCATTGTTGTTGGTGCACATCTGGACAGCTGGGATGTGGGTGAAGGGGCCCATGACGACGGAGCGGGAGTGGTTCACGCAATGGAAGTACTGAATTTGTTCAGACAAATTGGATATAAACCAAGGCATACCATCAGGTGTGTGCTGTTTATGAACGAAGAGAACGGTGTCGGAGGAGGAGTAACCTATGCCAGGGTTGCGGAAGAAAAGGGTGAAAAACACATAGCTGCCGTTGAGTCTGATGCCGGCGGTTTCACACCGAGGGGATTCCACGTCGATGGTCTGGATGGAAAGGCACAGAAGGCCTATTCGAGATTAAGTTCCTGGAGTCCCTTGTTCACACCATACAACCTGCACTACTTCAAACAATCGTATGCCGGCACCGACATCGGTCCGTTAAAAAAGAATGGAACCGCGCTCTTTGGCCTGATTCCGGATTCTCAGCGATACTTCGATTATCATCACACCATGGTCGATGTTTTTGAGGCTGTGAACAAACGTGAATTGGAACTGGGCTGTGGATCCATGGCCAGTTTGGTATACTTAATAGACAAATACGGGATAGAATGAGCATCCAGATTTGGTTTGATAAATACGCGGAAAATCACCAGAATCCGATTAATAAACTGATTCATTGGTTTTGTGTTCCTGCCATCTTCTTCAGCCTTATCGGTCTTCTTTCAGGCCTGTCCTTCAACCTTGGCAGTGACATATTGCCAATATCTCTGGAACAACAGATGCATGCCGGAACACTGCTGATTCTCTTTGCGTTGGTTTTTTTATCCCGATTGTCCAAGTCCATCACCTTGGGTATGGCAGTATTTTCCATTGTTATCTTAAAGGTCATTTCAGTGATGCGGACCATGGAAGTCGATGTTTTTTCAATTTGTTTGGCAATATTTGTGATTGCCTGGATCGGTCAGTTTATCGGACATAAAATTGAAGGGGAAAAACCTTCTTTTTTTGAGGACCTGAAGTTTCTTCTTATCGGACCTGCCTGGCTTCTGGGCATCGTTTATAAAAAATTAGGTATTTCGTATTGACCTTGTCTTCTTTCAGATTTTTAAACTTGCTTGTTATTGTTTTTTTGTTGGGGCTCACGTCAAATCTGAGCGCACAGCAGATGATGACCATCAGTTCGGATGTCAGCCCCGATTTTCTGGTAAGAAAAATTCTGTTGGATGGAAGCGAAAATTTAAGTGTCACCAATGTTGCGTTTACAGGTCATCCACTGTCGGTAGGTGCGTTTGAAAACAAATCAATGTACTATTTGTTGAAAAAGGGAATCATTCTCTCAACAGGGAGGGTCGAGGACGCGCTTGGTCCGAATAATGCGAACAACACAGGCTATTCAATGCATGTACCCGGAAATGATCAACTGGAACGAATCGCTACGGGAGAAACCTTTGATGCAGCCATTCTATCGTTTGATTTTACCCCTGTGTCCGACAGTATTTCGTTCAATTTTATTTTTGCGTCGGAAGAATATCCCGAGTATGTCAACAAACAGGTGAACGACATATTTGCGTTTTTTCTTGAGCATATCGAATCGGGAAAGGTCGTGAACCTGGCGGTTTTTGGTAATAAGAAGGAAACGGTGAACGTCGACAATATCAATGCGCGTAAAAACGCGGATCTGTATATCGATAATGCCGACTGGGACCCTTACAATATTATGAAATGGGTAGATGACCCGGGAAGGGGTGAGCTGGCACTGACATATCAGTACGACGGATTTACAACCCTGATGAGTGCCGGCAGCGCGGTGATTCCATTTGACCGGTATCGGATTTCCTTTGCAATTTCGGACGTTGGTGACGATCTTTTCGACTCGGCTGTCTTTCTGGAACAGGGTTCCTTTACCTCGAAGAACCGAAAGCGAACCAAACGGCAGGAGTACATCATTGGCAAGCTTCAAAATGATCAGATCGACCAGTCAGTCGAAATTATCGAGGATGATTCGACCGTTAAAGTCAGGCTGTATATCCAGTTTGATTTTGATGACGATCAAATCAAGTCGGAACAGGATAAAAAACTCCTGGACCAAATAGCGCGGATGCTTCGGATGCAGGAAAACATTCAGGTTGGAATAGAAGGACATACGGACAACGTTGGAGATTTTGATTACAACGATGACCTTTCGGGCAGAAGGGCATTTTCGGTGGCTCAGTACCTTATGGATAACGGTCTTGATGTGGACAGAATGAGTGCCAGGGGATTCGGGGCAACCAGACCAATTTCGGAGAATGCCACCAAAGCCGGAAGGGATAAAAACCGGCGGGTGGATTTGGTTTTTAAATAGGAGGGGATAAAGGGAAGGATTATGGATCCACTTTACCAATTCCCTTGTTCGCAAACGTGGTTAATCAGGCATTTGAACCTATCGACCGATTCCCCCGACCTTTTGGAATCTTGAATATGAGTAAATGGATTATCTTTATTCCAGGCACGATTTAATATTGTTCAAAAGACATGAGTAAAAGACTCTATCTATTTTTCTTGTTGGCGATTCCCCTCATTGAATCTTGCAGGGAGACTCAAAGTCCTTATGAATTGGAAGGGACACTCTGGTACAACGAGTTTTATGGAGAAACGGACAGCATGAGATTTCTGGAGAACAACGTGGCAGAATATTTCCTGGCGGAAAAAGCATGGTGGGCACCAAGTACGTACATACCGAAAGACGATACCTTGTATTTATTGACTCAAAGAAAGGCCTATATACCCGAAAACCTGGAGGCCCCCGATCCCGAGATTGTTCAGAAACTGATCTTTCACAATGACACGATGACCATGGTCTATCAGGCGATATACAGGGGTGAAAACATTTCGGTTAGCAAACCCGTTGATTTTCATTTTATTAAGGTCAAGGATGATTGGTGGAGTTTGTTGTGGAAGGATGAGTGATGGCTGCGGATTCATCAAAATACGATCACTGCGCTCGTCTGGGAAATAAGTGTAAGTTGACAGAAAAAGACACCGTGAACCCACACTGCCACTCACACTCAACTGGGCGTAGTTCACAACTACGACCAAGGTATTTCTTCTCGGCACCTAAACAACTCAATCCTCCCCGACTTACCATCTTCCCGACTCCCCTCAAATTAGCGGGTTGCCACGCTTCGCGTGGCTGACC
>DNDT01000442.1 GCA_003487525.1 Flavobacteriales bacterium | reverse complement strand
CGCTTCCCAACCGCGGTGACTTGAAGGAATTGGTTTTGGATCTGTTGGATGGAATGACAAGATATAAAAAGTAAAAAGCGGCTATTGCGCCGCCTTTTAAGTTACATTCTTATTTTTATTTCAATTTATAGCCAAGCCTGGTGCAAGATGGCTTTGGCGCCAGATCCGAAACATCTATCTCTATTACCTTCGCTTCAATGTGAGAATCCCCATTGACACTGGCAACAGAGACACGATGATTCCCGTCCTCGACAAAATAAGCATTTCCTACTTTATATAACAATACAGGCACTGACTTGGCGTTCTGCTTTCTTCTCCTTGCCACATTAACCCAGCGATTTTCAGCAACATCTCGAACTGGGTAATAAGCCAGGTCAAAATCATCATATCGCCCTGTACTCCCAATAATCTGTTGTACGGGAACACGCTGTACTCTATGTTGATATTGAGGACGATCTTTCAGATGCTCAAACACCTCGACGAAAGATAACAGGTCGTTACAACCGCGCCCCAACCAGGTACGGGCTTTTCGCCAAAAGGCCTTTTGCAGGGCATTTTGGTACTCTCTTTGTACCTGATCCATCGTATCATTAATTTGCATCGCATTCATATTTATTCTCTCTAAACATTAAGATGCCTGACCGGAAATATTCTTACGCAGTAGTACAGATTCTGGGGAATAAGAAATGAGCCGCACCAGAGAAGTACGGCTCATTAGCGCGGGAATTACAGATGACTAGAATGCATCGGGGAATGGAGGAAATTCTTCTGACAACTCAGTGTTACCGGGAGCTTCCGCACCCTTCTTTGAGATGACAGGGCAAAGAACTACTACACCAGGATGATCAATCGTTATCAATCCCGCAGCCTGTGCATCCAAAATATCCTCAACATCGTCAAACAAGGCTTCCGGATAATGCGCTGAAACGAATGGTGAAGCAAGGATATCAGCCAGTGTCACGCCGGGTGCGGTATGGACCACATTCACGTTCCAGTGCGGAGAATAACCTGCCTCTCCAGGGATGAACTCAGCAACATTTGCCTGGAATGCCCGATCCCCACCGATCAGATAGAGATCATTTTCTCCACGTTGTGTTACATCTTCAATACCACCCAGAATGTAATATATTTCTTCGCCTTCATACCAGCCATTCGCGGTTGTCGCTCCTGCGGCAACCGGCTGCACGGCCAATAACGACATAGCAACTACCATCATTATCAAAACAATTTTGTGTTTCATGATCTTTCCTTTCTTTAGTATTTGAAATAAGTTGAAACGACTCGAAGTTGAGCACTACATCTTTGTCTTCAGAAATCCCATGTACGCCTCCTATTACTGGATGCAGACACTCATCCAATAAGATTAATTAACTGTCATCAATTTGCAAACTGTTATGCTTATCATAGATGAACGGGATCGAATGAAGAAGGTCCACATTGCCTGTTTTAATAGTGCAAACACATCATTTCTTATTGTTATCCCCCCATATTAAATTTATTCAAAATACTTTTGCCCCTGACTGTTAATTGATCAACCCCTGTTCAATCGCGTAAACCACGGCTTCCAAACGGTTGTGTACGTGCAATTTATTCAGAATATGCTGTATATGATTTCGAACTGTATTGGGTGTGATGGAAAGGAGTTCACCAATCTCATCGGTGGGATGACCTTTCGCCAAAAGATTCAAGACATCGTACTCCCGTGATGTCAACGATTCCACACGTGGATTTAATCTGGATCCATTTCCTTCTGGAGCATCTTGATGCGTTCTTATTAACTCGATCAGGTGGGTCAAAACATCATCATCGAACTTCCTGTCTTTAATATCGCGAAACAGATGAACAACCACATTCCGACCAACATCCTTGTCCATCTTGTAGGTGAAAATGCTCATATTCAACCAATGACGATCACCATGTTTTGTTTTCATATGTACATCATAGTTCGGCATAGGCTCGGATTTCGAAGTTAATTCCGCCACTTTACAATGTGCATTGCAAACCAGGTTTTCTTTATTATCGTAACCCCGCAACAACTGATAACAAAGTTTACCAACCACATCTTCATTTTTAAACCCAAGAATCTTCTCAGCAGCCTTGTTCCAAAAGACAATACGTAATTTGTCATCGATAACAAATGCGCCATCCGCAGCACCATTGAGAGCATCAAACAAGCGACTCACTTTTCCTCCTTGACATTGAACAAGTGGACATCAGCGCATACTATATAGACAAGATGTAACAAAGCTGTTTAGAAAAGATTACATTTCCATTAACTGTTGGATTGAGATTAATCAAATTAGACATGTGCATTGACCTCCACCCGGAAGCTCTTGTGTAAGCCAAGACTCCCACAAAGACCTGCGCCTTACAACATATGCATAACCTGAAGCACTTGCCCGCCTTACAGAACCTCTATTTATTTTATAACAGCATTACAAAATAAATAGAGGTGAGATTCATCACTTTCTTCCATATTTAAAAGCATTCATCAAGCGATGAATAAGCCCCACAGTTTTGTGGGGCTTATTTTCAAAATCAGATACTTTGGAATGTTTTCTTACGAGTGAAGAACAAGCCGATCAACAATCCGACGAACCCCAACAATGCGACTGTTCCAAAGAT
>DNDT01000017.1 GCA_003487525.1 Flavobacteriales bacterium | reverse complement strand
TGTTCCCACCATTCCCAAAAATAATCCCATCATCACGGACAATAAACAAATTTCGTTCGTTGTTCACCAGTGGAGGGTCATGGCGAACGATTTCCCCGTTTTTGTTCAATGTTTCTTTTTGTGTAGTCTGAGTGTAGAGCCAGGTTGCAGCATAGGCATGACTTTTGAAGAATGAGAGAGGCTTTGAGATGATGATCGGGGGAGCGTCCAACAATTCCACGATGGGATCTGCCGGCTTCGGTATGGGACGCGGAGCATCGACCAGTTTTTCCAACTCCTCCACAGCATGACCGGCAGCCAGCCAATCATCCACGCCAACTTTTGAGCCATCTTCTTGATGGGGCAGGTATACAACATCCACATTTGCACCCTTTCTCTGGAGATGTTCCCGCAGTCTGTCCAATGACTGTTGAACCTGGCGTTTTGTCATCAGGTCACTGTCAAAGATCAAGCGCACATTCCGACCATTGAGCGCAACATATTGCCAATCTGAAAGGAAAGTAACTCCTCCATGAGCATTCTTGCCAACGAAGTTCCAGACTCCTAGGATGGCAATTGCACACAAGCCGGCTGATGCTAAAGCATCAGCTTTCTTTTGCCCTTCCGTGATCCAAAGCGGAATGGAGGGATCAGCCAGAAGCGGTTGACATGTAGGAGGGCAATCTAGTCGGACGCCTTCTCCCTTCGGCATTTCGTATTTGATCACTCTACCTGGATGGGTGCCATCGGGATTTTTCTTCTTTCGATTTTCTACCACGCGGGGATTATCTGGTCGATAAACATAAAATCCAATTTGTCCATCTGTTGTCCAGAGCGGAAGCAGGAGACCTGGCACACGGCGTTGGCCGGATGAGAATCCTAATTCTCGAAGTTCATTTTCATCCGTGGTCGTTTTATAACCGCGGGCTGTTATGATTTCATCTTTTATCGCTGAGCCATGGAGCATTACGAAGTGAGATTGGGAAAGAGATATAGCATTTTCCATTTTATTTACCTAATGAACTATCGATTTGGTTGCTATCATCCGTTGTGGGTTGTTCTATATCGGATTTCATTCTTTTGCTGGATTTTGCAGACTCGATGGTTTGTTTTACTTGCTCTTGACGAATAGCAAGCCCACGCCGATAGGCTAGCCTCAATATCTCAACAATTGGGTCGATCTGAGAATTACTGAGTAGCATTGTCTCCTCCTTGTTCATGTTTGTGCTCCTCAGCAGGCGAGGAAATAATAGGAACCGGGTTGGCAAGTTCAGCGCATAGGGTATGAAATAATTCGCGCAATGTTTCGAGACTGCCGTCAATCCTTACTTCTGATTCTTTTTCTTTACTTTCAATCAATATGTAAAATTTCAGGGAGCGCATTGGTCACCTCATAAAACTAAATCAAAACGGTTGTTACGTTTATTTTTAGTGTAACAACCGTTTCAGGGTGAAATTGGAAAAGTTATGATGTTTTGTGATGTTTTTAGACGTTTTTCAATATATCATCATATATTCCTGCGAAGCCTTCATTAAGAATCTTTTGCATGCGTTTTGTGCTAATTTTCTTATTCCTGTATGCAGGTTTTTTCTTTAGCTCTACAACGCATTCGCTAGCCTTTGGAGCCACATTTCCCAATTTTATCCATGATTTCAACTCNNTTTCCGTCAATCCTATGAGGGTCTCGGAAGCGACTTTGATAATTGAATCCTTCGCTTGTGAGGGATATAAACCAGGTTGAAAACCACCTGTCGTGTGGTTGAGGCGAATATGTCCAGGCTTGATTGACGCACCTTGTCCGAGTTCAGCATAATAGCCTGGGTTTATTGCCCCACCTGTGATAATTGTTTGCCCCTGTTCGTTTCGTCTGTAAGTTACAGTGCCGCCCATATTATCAGCTATTATGTTTGTAGTCTGAAGCGTTTCAAACTTCTGCAACTCTTTAAATACTGTTATTACGGCATGGTGATGTTTTAAATAATAATTTCTTGTGCTTTCCGACATTTCAGGCGAAAACTCATCCGATAAATTCCCTGTCTCTCGAATCTCAACCCATTCAGGGTATTTTTGCAGTTCCAATCCTTGAAATTCGTAAGGACAAGCATAACGTATTAAAGCAGGTGTTACAACTTTTCGCTGAATAGATAATCCCTGCTCCAAGTCTAGTTGTTCTAAAACACGCGTGATTTCTGCATCAATTATGTCAAAATCAACCCCAATTAATGACAATCGAAGACGTTTACATTTTTCTTCATCACCTTTGGTTTGTTGGCTGTTTTTTTCTTGTATCTGTTTCCTATAGGCTTCTTGCCGTCTTTGGAAATCTTCTTCCATTGCTTCAGTCATCCTGCCGTCGGCGCGAAATAGTGTTCTGACTAACATGCTTTCCCAAACTAGATTCCACTCTGGACTATCCCCTTGGATAGGGCCATAATCAATAACTCCATCAGATCGTTTTTCCACTCGAAAACACCCCAACAAATTCCCTGATTGCCTGAGAGTAATTGTGTATAAAATATTTTGCCCACGTGGTTCGCGATTAACATTGTATGTTTCAGGATCAAGACTATCAAGATTTTTTGTTGCTATATTGTCTACTTCATCAAAGGATAGTAGCTGTGGAGTTCTGTTATTTTCCGTGGAGTTGGGCTCGTTCGGAATACGACCAAAGATCCTCGATATCCTTCCTGTATCTTTATCAACCGTTTCCTCAGTAAATCCCCAATGCCAACCTTGTTCTTTCTCAAGTTCTTTTTTTATGTTTTCACAAGTTTCCCTTGCTTCCTGTTTCCATTCAGCATCAAATGCATTTGCCAATCTCGCCAAATAAGTGAAAAAAAGCTTTTCGATAAATAGATTGTCTTGTGCAATGTGCCCTATAATCATGATTCTTTCATCATTGATACGTGACACTTCAAAAACAAATCCCTCACATTTGTCAGGTTCACCTTGTATCTTGTTTGGAATAGAAGCATCATTAATCTCATACATTGAGCCGGTAACTACAATTTTATTTCCCTCACGATTAGCACGAAAAACAACCCTGATTTTCTCATCATCATAATTCTCTATAACCCGCATGTCGTTTTCAAGCCAAATCAAAATATCATCAACTTTTCCTTTCATAGTATGTTCAACAGTGTAAAACATTTGCACTCTCCAAACAAAAAAACCGTCGCGCAATCAAGCGGACGGCTTGCAAATGTACAAACATCATACCCAGTAGGTGTATACTTGGGTTGTCAGCCGTCCTTATCGGCTAGACCTTCGCCCTGAGTGTTTCCAGCACTGCAGGGCGGTTTTATTATGCTTTTTGCATTTTAGCACAAATTTTCTGGTTTGGCGTTTGGTTGGGCAGGGAATATGGCAGTGTCTCTTGATATAAATTGCAAGGCGTTCAACTTTCTATGTGTTCAACTTTTTCAACTAAATTTTGCTGTGTTTGGAATTTTTAGAGTTTTTAGAGGTGTCAGGGCCGGATTTGCATCCCAAGGAAAGCCCAAACGTGA
>DNDT01000007.1 GCA_003487525.1 Flavobacteriales bacterium | reverse complement strand
TTTCCGGACGTGAAATGATCCTGTTTGCGGGTGGTGTTTTTCTGATTGCCAAGAGCACTTCGGAAATTCACAACAAGCTCGATGTGTCGGAACACGCTCACGAAGTCAAGAAACCCGACACGGTGTTCAACGTGATCATGCAGATTGTGTTACTGGACATTATTTTTTCGTTTGACTCCATCCTGACCGCGATTGGAATGACCAAGGTTGTTTCGCTGATGATCATTGCCATGATCATTGCCATGATTGTCATGCTGGTCTTTGCAAAGTCCATTAGCGGATACATGGAAAAACGGCCTACCCTTCAAATCCTTGCACTTTCCTTTTTAATCCTGATTGGATTTATGCTCATTCTTGAAGCAGCCGAAATTCATGTCCCGAAGGGCTACATCTATTTTGCGGTTTTCTTCTCTTTGATAGTTGAGATGATTAATATGAGAATTCGGAAAAAGAGCAGGCCCATACATTTGCATAAACGCAGTGAGGAATAAACAGATTAAATACTTGTTATGAATAATCCATCAGAAAAATCCACTTCCCAGCTCAAGCACGACGAGCGTCTGCTTCGCAGAAACCAAACGCTGATTGATGTTGTTTATGGTTTGGTTTTGTTTCAACTTTTTTTGTTGCTACCCAAGCCATCAAAGGAAATGATTGACAACAACGATTTTAGCTCCCTGATCGATGAGAATGGTGCTCTACTATTAACCGTGATTATAGGTATTATCTGGGTTATTATTTACTGGGGTCAAAGCAATCTTCAATTCGGATACCTCAAGTACACGTCCAAAACACTCAGTTCACTTTCGATCGTCCAATTGTTTTTTTTAATGCTATTCCTTTATTTCATCAAGCTCGATAACGAAACGGGTGGTGACGTTCTCGCTCTGTTTTCACAGAGTATGTGCCTGGCCGTGGCCGGCTTCATTGGGGTATTTTTTTGGAGGACGGCATCCAGGAAGAAAATGCTCTTTGATGAGTTGACGGACAGCGAAAAATTTATCATTGGGGACAAATTCTTGCCCGAACCTCTTGCTGCACTGATCACAGCTCCTCTTGCATTTGTCAGCGTAACCTGGTACACCATTGGCTGGCTCACAGTAATTCCACTGGGCTGGTATTTCAGAAGAAGATCATCCAATAAACTGAAGGGGAAGAGCGATGAGTGAAAAAGGGAATGATAATCAAGCCAGGCTTCTACTGGGACTGATTCTATTGATTATAGGTTTTTTGTCACCATTGTTGAGTTTTTATATCAAAGACATGGATTTGCCTCAGGGCCTCAAGGCACTTGTGATCGGGGGACTGGTTTTTGGCATACCTGAAGTATTTATGGTCATTGGTATTGCCATTATGGGTCGGGATGCCTGGGAATTCCTGATGTCCAAACTGCACGATGTCCTTTCTTTCATTTCACCACAAAGGGTGAGTAGAACCAGGTATTACATTGGAGTGACCTTGTTTTCATTATGTCTTGTTGAAGGTGTAATTGAGATTCACTCAAGGTACATTCTGGATTTATTGGGGGAGCGGCTGGTATTTTTTCACTGGGTTATGAATTTATTGTTCTTGCTGAGTTTCTTTATTGCGGGAGGGGATTTCTGGGATAAAATAAGGCAACTTTTTATTTACGGAACAGAAAGAAACTCCGAAGAATAGAGGAAACGGAAAATCGAATGATGATTTAACACAAAACTAAATTAATAGGCATACCCGTCCCGAAAGGCTACATCTACTTTGCAGTATTTTTCAGTTTAATCGTAGAAATGCTGATTATGAGACTGAGAAAAAGGAGCAAACCGGTACACCTTCACCAAAGAGCAGAGGACGTAGTGGGAAAAGAAGAAAAAGGGGAGGTTTAGATAAAGTTGTCCAGAGGATGTGTAATCTCAAGCTTCTTCTCCCTGGTAAACGTTCTTCTCTTTGACATGACTTTCTAAAATTAATCTACTAAACCGTTTTAGAAAATCTGTCCAGCTATTTAAGGTGTTAATACAATCTTTTGGTCAAAGTATGTTATATACTCCTATTGTTTCATGACTTTATAGACTCCTTGAACATATTCGTTACCAATACGAACAAAATAAAGCCCATTGGTCTGCTGACTAAAGTCAATCTCGGTTTTTGTTGCTTTTATCTTACCTGTGAAAACCTCTTGTCCATTAAATGATTTGATTGAGATTGGCATACCTATTTCACTTTCGCTTACAGTTAGAATTAAAAATTCTGAAACTGGATTAGGAAATATACTGACAACAGGTGAAAGGTGAATTTCATCTAATGAGGTTGGATTACCAGTCGCAAAAGTGTAAATCATCTCATTTTGGGGAAAAGTAGATAGCTTGCCATATTTGGCACTACTAGGGTCTGGGTTTTCTGCCGTTCCAGTTAAGTTGGTGAATTTTTCTACTTGAAAAGTTGGCGATAATTGATAAACGCCACATTGAATTCCATTTTGGCTAGTTGCCAACTCAGGTACATCGGTTGGTCCAAAATGAAATTTAACGTTTTCACCTCCTTCTTCCAACCACAACTGTAGGTTAATATATTTTCCTGCCGCATCAGAAGTTTGGATGTTTTTCCACTGTATGACATAGTATCTTAATCCATTCACGATTTCAATTTTGTGCGAAATTTTAGAAGTAGTATCGTATTTGGTTACGTTTTCCGCTACGAAGGGATCAATGGCCATAATATGGTTCCCATCTTTTGTAACCATTAACAAAAAGCCTTGTCGTCCCACAATTACGGAATCTGTATCCATTTCAAGACCGAATAATTTTAAATTGAAATCGTTGCTTACATGGCCATTGAATTTTTCTCGATATTCCATAAGATCCAAATCGCTCGAAACCACTATGGCATTGTTCAATTCATTGTATGCACCATTACCTTGATATAAGACATAATTCTGTGCTTTGAGGCTTCCTAAATGGGATATTGACAGCAATAGGATAAGTGCGCTAATTAGCTGGTATTTGATTCGCATATATGTAAAATTTAATGATTCATGCAAATATAAGTTGCTTATAATCAGGATAATAACAAAAGAATAACAAAAAAACTCAAAACAATCTCAAAGAATTATATATTATTTTAAACCTTCCTTTTTTAGCTAGTTTTGATTACGTGAAATATTCTAAGTACATACTTTTCCCTTCACTGGTAGTTTTAGGCTTGCTCATTTTTCAATTGGAATTAATCAATAAATCGGTTGAAAATTCGAATGTGGCATTTGAAAATCTTGTTTTGCTGAGACTGGCAGAAATAGGAGAGATTTTGGAAGAAGAATACTATTGTTATAGAACCCAGGCAGTGCAATTTATTCCAAGCGGAGCTAATTTCCATTTATTCTCTTCTCTTGCAGGTGCCTCAAAAAATACGGATGGAACCATTGAGTATGGAAAAAAAGACACCCTCATTCACCACTCCAAGAAAGATGGCCTTTTTTTCAAGGAATTTTACTTCGGGACGGAAACCAGAGTGAACATGCGCTTTGATTTTGAATTTCTTCCTTTGGATATTCATGAATATAATCCAGGCCTCAATAGTTCAGAGAAGTATGTCATTAAAACGTACAAGCATTTTGTCCTAAGTTCTGAAGGAGAAAGGCTCATGGATACCTTGCTGTTTGATTCCCTTTTTACAAAAAAAATTGGTGTGATCAAAGGGGAGAATCGGTGCTTTGTTAAGCTTTTTGCAGACAGCCAATTAATTTATTCGAATAGGGGATCGAACCAAGAGGATTTTGAAATGAGGGAAGGGGTTGCGCTTTATAAAAGTTCATTATTGCCTGAAATAAGGGCCGAGATTTATTTGAAGAATCCCTCTATTCTGAGCGTCATGAATCAATGGTATTTTGCGCCAATTATTATCGTTCTGACTCTTTTTCTGCTGCTTCTTTTTTACCGAAGTTATAATATGATCAAAGAGTCTGATAGAATTATTTTAATCAAAACCGACTTCATC
Organism: Flavobacteriales bacterium; assembly: GCA_003487525.1. Classification (GTDB taxonomy): domain Bacteria; phylum Bacteroidota; class Bacteroidia; order Flavobacteriales_E; family Vicingaceae; genus UBA11591. The sequence continues at coordinate 2,481 of DNDT01000007.1, read as the reverse complement.
AATATGATGACGCATGAATTTAACACACCCATTACGAATTTAAAATTGACCATTGAAAACTATAACGACAAGTTATCGGAGATAAAAAAACAAAAGCTCTTTACCATTATGAATATTGAAGTTGAACGACTTCGTAGCAATTTTCAAACCTTGTTTCAAGTAAACAAACTTTCTGCAAATGAACTTACCCTTAACCTCCAGGATCATGATGTCAATGAATTAATTGAAAAAACCTGTGATGCTTTTGAAATGTATTTGCAAGAGAATCAGGTTGATGTTGCTCTAAATTTATCTAAGAACAAGCCAATGGTTTTATTGGATGAAATACATATGCTAAATGTTTTTTCAAACATCATAGATAATTCAATAAAATATGGTGGAAATAACACCACAATTCGAATTTCAAGTACCGTGTTAAAAAACAGGGTCAGGATTGATATATCAGACAACGGTATTGGCATGTCTAAAGAAATTAAAAATCAAGCCTTTGATAAGTATTTCAGATCAACGGACTTACATGTCCAAACGTTAAAGGGCATGGGACTGGGACTGTTTTATGTAAAAAAAATAGTCAACCTGCATAAAGGGGAAATAGAAATTGAAAGTAAAGAAGGCCAAGGAACAAGTGTGCGAATTACTTTTAATCTATCAAGTCATGGAAAAGCATAAGGTTATTTTGATTGAGGATGATGAGAATCTCGGATACTTGCTGAAAGAGAGTTTGGAAATTCATGAGTTTAACGTGAGGTGGTTTACGAATGGCTTAAAGGCCTGGGAAAGTTTTGAATCAGCGAGCTACGACCTTTGTCTGATCGATGTAATTCTCCCCGGTATGGATGGATTGGAAATTGCAAGTCACATAAATAAATCTCATTCCAAATTGCCCATAATCTTTATATCAGCCAGATCACTTAAATCAGATATTATCGCAGGTTACGCAAGTGGATGTGTGGATTACATCGTCAAACCCTTTGAGATTTATGAGTTAATTCTTAAAAGCAAGGCCATTCTTAGCAATCTGAACAAAGAAATTCAAAAACCTGATCGCTATTATCACAGGGCTAATTTAAAACTTGATACATCCTTGCAGTTATGTTTTATTGGAGAAGAAAACCAAAAAGTAAATAGGATTGAAACTGAAATATTAAAAATTTTACTGTCAGCTGAAGGTGAAGTGGTAACGCGGAATTACATTCTTGAGAAAATCTGGGAAAGAAATGATATGTATACATCCAAAAGTTTGGACACCTATCTGAGTAAAATTCGCAAGTTGCTTCTTCCGAGTGAGTTGAGCTTGAAGAATATTTATGGATTGGGGTATGTACTGGAAATAACAGATGAAAATTAACATCGCATCTTATAGTTATAAATGAAAAAGGCAAGACCTGAATTTGAAAAAAGTCCTCTTGCCTGGTCCATGCACTTCACTTCAATTTTGCTTGGTTTATCGACTTTTCGAGCGCTGCTGCATGAATTAAAAACCGATTTACTTCTCTTTCGCAGCTTGAATTCTGTTAACCAGGTTGTTTTAAGGATCAGGAACGTTGACCACATTCAGTTGAACTTGCACACCGCGAGTTGAGGGTCTTCTGCAAATTCTCATTCTCTGATCACCCTGTGTACCGAACTCCCTCTCTCGGTAATCACCTTAAGGAGGTAAAGGCCTTTTGTCGAAGGCAGATTTATTTCAAGGACTTTTGTCTTTTTAAAAGAAAACCGCTCAATAGCTTGTCCCTGCACCGAAGTGATTTCAACCCTAACAACCTTTTCCTCTCGGTTCAGGTCGACAAATACCTTGTCGGTACTCGGTACGGGATATATCCTGAAGTTTTCGGTCTTTTGAATGCTAATTCCCATTCCGGTGACCTCAAAGCAGGCAGAAGTATCAATACACTCATCTTTTTGGACTATGACGGCATAGGAACCGTTGGAGGTAGCCGTAAAACTTTTGTTTGTATCTCCGATCAACGGTTGCATAGTGACGCAATTCAACCATTGGTACCTGGCACTGTCCTGAGCCGACGTCAGCTGGTTGGTCTTTTGCGACACAAGCATTATCAGTTTACAGAGATTCATAGTGTCACACTCAGAGCTCGAATCACAGGTTATAACGGGAAGCGTGCCTGCGCACATCCCAAAGGTGGGTGAAGGATTTTCGTAGACAACCTTGCCCAGAGTATTATAGCACGAAAGGTCGTAGGAGTTGTCTGTAATACTCCAGAAGGTGGCCCACGGAAGGCCCCAGGAACTACCGATGCCCTCAATCCAGTATTCCTGGTTAAAGGAGTTGGCCGGATCCACAAGATCCAGACGTTTGTGGTATTTATTGCCTACGAGCACACTATCAATACCCACCACTTTGTGCGGGTAAAAAGTCATGCTTCCCGCCAGTGCCTTGGTGTATATGGTATCGCCCAAATTCGTGCTGGTAAAGTCGTAGACAAGCTGCGGCATGGTGTCAACCGATGCCCATATCTGGAA
>DNDT01000108.1 GCA_003487525.1 Flavobacteriales bacterium | reverse complement strand
AGAGTTTTTGACCTGGTTTGAGCATAATTCGGGCAAAAGTAAACCCAAAGTCCTTTTTTTGTTCATTTGCATTCACATCAATGATAGGAATAGATCAAATATCAATTCATTTTGGCAGCAGAGTCTTGTTAAAAGAAGCTTCAATCCAAATAAGCCGTGGTGATAAAATCGGATTAATAGGGAAAAACGGCGCCGGAAAATCGACTCTGATTAAAATTCTCGCCGGCATATCCAAACCGGACAGTGGAAAAATAAGTTTGTCAAAAGAACTGAAAATCGGATATCTGCCACAAGAAATGCCTTTGCCTGAAGGCAAGACCGTTTTCGATGAAGCTTCCGAAGCTTTTTCTGATTTACTAAGGTTAAATGCCATTCAGGAGGACATTACCGAACAGCTTTCAGAAAGAACGGACCACGAGTCGAACGAATATATGGATCTTATTCACCAGCAATCTGAAATCAGCGAGCAGTTAAACTTAGGTGGATGGTACGATATTACCATGAAAGTCGAGAAAGTGCTTCTCGGATTGGGTTTTGAAGCAAGGGACTTTAAACGGTCCACAGGTGAATTCAGCGGTGGTTGGAGAATGCGTATTGAATTGGCGAAGATATTGCTTAGCGAACCTCATCTCTTGCTTTTGGATGAACCTACCAATCATCTGGATATTGAATCGATCGGATGGCTGGAATCCTTTCTGCACACGCTCCCTTTCACTGTCGTTCTGATTTCTCATGACATTGCATTTCTAAACAAAATAACAAACAGAACCATAGAAATTGCCGATTCGCAATTGTACGATTTCCCCCTTCCCTATTCCAGATACATGGAACGCAGATCAGAGATGAGGGAAACCTTGCTCGCAGCACAAAAAAATCAACAAAAGAAAATCAAGGACACGGAGGATTTTGTAAATCGCTTTCGCGCAAAAAACACCAAGGCAAAACAGGTTCAGTCCAGAATAAAGATGCTGGACCGCATGGAGGTCATCGAAATTGACGAAGAGAAAACAAGTTCGATGAAAATCAGGTTTCCGGAAGCGCCGAGATCCGGAAAAATCAACCTGGAACTCAAGCATATTTCAAAATCGTATGGCGATGCTCATATATTGAATGACATCAATTTGATCTTGGGCCGGGGAGAGAAAGTGGCTTTTGTGGGGAAAAACGGAGCGGGAAAAACCACCTTGTCTAAAATAATTGTCGGAGACATATCGTCTGAAGGTGAAGTGAAATTAGGTCATCAAATTGCCTTGGGATACTACGCACAGGACCAATCGGATACATTAAATCCAAAGCTTGATGTGTTCACAACCGTCGAGAACGAATCGGCCAATTCGACCGTTCTGAATTTACGAAGCTTACTCGGTGCTTTTCTGTTTTCCGGTGATGATCAATACAAAAAAGTAAGTGTATTATCGGGAGGTGAGAAAGCAAGACTGGCATTGTGCAAATTGTTGCTGAAACCCGTTAATTTTCTCGTACTGGATGAACCGACAAATCACCTGGACATACAGTCCAAGAGCATATTAAAATCGGCACTGCAATCGTACAAAGGCAGTATGATCGTTGTTTCTCACGACCGCGAATTTTTGACGGGTTTGACCGAAAAGGTTTTTGAGTTCAGTGAAAAGGGCATAAAAGCATACAACGGAGACATCACTGAATACCTTAAATCCAGCAAATTGAAAACCCTGGATGACTTGCATCAAAAAACCAAGCCGAGTGCACCGAAAAAAGAAGTTAAGGCCTCATCAAATAAACAGGAATACGAAGAGCGAAAGGCACTGGCCAGAGAGAAAAACAGATTGTCATCAAGGATCAATAAGCTGGAAACAGAGATAATGGAATTCGAAAGCCAACTCAGTGATATAAATGAAAAAATAACTGCCAGTCCAAGCTACCAATCAGATTTAATCAATCAATACCAGGAAGTTCAAAAAAAACTGGAACTGTCCATGAGAAACTGGGAAAAAGACTCTCTAGCTCTTGAAAAACTGGATTAATTTAGGGTTTCACAATCAGCGTTTTACAACATACACAGAGGTACTGAACAAAGCTTCAATTTCATTGGTTTTATGCCAGAATTTTGTAGATTAGCTAGTCTAATACCCTCGGGTTATGTATTCAGCTATATTAAAATCTCTAAATATTGAAAAACGTGAAGCCGGAATGGTACTCCTGCTCGTTCTTCAATCATTTTTCATCGGTATTTTCTTTGCTACATTAGAGAATAGTGCCACCACCCTCTTTATGATGAAATACGGTGAAGAGAAATTGGGATTTGGATTCCTGGTATCGGGAGTTCTGGGTATAATATTGACCGGTGGGTTTTCATTCCTGCAAAACAGAATCCGGTTCTCGGTCCTGATCACCTTCAACATGATCATGATCTTCCTGCTGACTTTTGCCATGTGGTACAGCTTTAATTACACAACCTGGGAATATCTTGAGTTCTCGATTTTTTCATTGATGGGTGCCTTGTATATCTTATCCCTTGTTGCCTTCTCCGGAATGGCGAGTAGGTTGTTTACCCTGAGACAGGGAAAAAGGCTTTTCTCGATTATTGATAGTGGACTTGTTTTTGGTATGATCGTAATTTGTTTTGCCATCCCGGTTATTGTCAGGCTTATTCCACATATCAAAGACTTGATACTGATAAGCGCTGTGAGTATATTCTTCGCACTGATTTTCCAATCCATCATTGCATCAAAATTTAAATTCAGCGAAGACACCGACGATCTGAATGAAGGAGGAGAAGAAGAGGTTTCAGAAGGTGTTGGTGTTGTTAAATTCATCAGTGACAAATACATCAGGCTCCTGGCGCTTTTCGTAATTGTGTCGATGATTGCATTGTTCTTCACCTCGTATAATTTCCTCACCGTCGGAAGGATCAACTACCCGGAACAAATAGCCTTTTCATCGTTCATAGCAAACTTCACCATTGCGGTGATGTCGTTCAGTTTTATATTAAAAACCTTTGTGTACAGTAAACTGCTCAAGACGTATGGTTTAAAGGTCAGCTTGCTGGTTGCACCGATATTAATCGGATTTTTCGCGCTGGTAGCTGCGGTCATTGGTTCATTTGGATTTGAAGTTGGAAGTGCTTCATTCATTATTTTCTTTTTGCTTCTGGCACTGGTAAGGTTCTTTGGCATTAACCTGAAGGATTCCATTCAGGCACCTTCGCTTCGACTCCTTTTCCAGCCAATCGATGCACGAATCAGATACAATGTTCAGGCAAAAGTGGAAGGTCTTGTTAATGAATTATCCGCAACGCTTTCAGGATTGATTTTGATGGGCATGGGCGCACTAACCTTTATCCATCTGATCAACTATTCGCATATTCTGGTCCTGATTGTCGGCGCATGGATATACATAACACTCCAGCTGTACAAAGAATATCAGAACATGTTGCGGAATTCACTGGTCGAATACAAAAAAAGAAAGCAACTGATTGAGAGTAAAAACATTGCTCTGAGGGATGAAGCAGAGAAGAAAAGGGATAACGCTGTTCTGATTAAAAAACTAGCCTTGCACCTCGACATGATGAAGGAATACGAACCGACGATGTTCGATATAAAGCTTGATCAACTATTAAGAGAGAACAACATTCAAACGAAGAAACTTGCCATCAAATCAATCGATGAATCTGAAATTTTTGGTGCGATCAAAGAGCTTAAAAATATTGAAAAACAAGACTCAAATCCGGACATTAAAACACTGGCGAATGAAGTAAGGAGTAAACTTGAAAAGTCTTACAAAAGTTTACTGGACGAAGAAAAAATTGTTTACCTGGCCAGATCCAAAAACTTCGAAGACCGGATTCGGGCAGCCAAAATAATTAGCGATTCGGGAAATCACGATTTCTCATCACTTTTGAAAAATTTGATGAGGGACTTAATGCCTCAGGTAAAACTTCAGGCCATTCACGGTGTGATAAGGCTGAATAATCCGGACCTGTGGTCAACCTTGATTGATCAATTGTCGGATGAAAAATATCGCGCTGCTACCGAAGCTGCCGTGGTTCAAATCGGAGAGGATATTCTGCCGAATCTTGAACGGGCTTACTACAAATCGGGTGCCGAATCTGAATTACAGGTATCAATCGTTGGATTATACGGACGTATTGGTGGCGATCAGGCTGTCAAATACCTGCTTAAAAAAATCAACGATCCAAACCGCCAGATCGTTTTCAAGGCCTTGTATTCGTTGAGAGAACTTAATTACCGGGCTGAAAACGAAGTTATTTTAAATCAAATTTACCAGGCAATCGAGCAGAATGTTTCTACCGCTGCATGGAATTTTGCTGCCAAATTCGACGTGGAAGACCTTGGCATGGGAAAATATCTTTCCTATGCATTTGAACATGAAATGGAGGAAAATTACAACATGATCTTCCTTCTTCTTTCATTGGCCTATGATCCGGAGTCTATTCAGCACATTCGCGACAACATCGAAAGTGGAACAACGGAAGGAGTGAGTTTTGCCATTGAAATGCTCGATTTATTTATTGCCGAGCAGCTAAAAACCGTTTTATTCCCCTTGCTTGAAGACAATCGTCCCGAAGAAAAAATCAGGGATCTGGAATTGCACTTTCCGATTAACGTATATGGAAACACGGATGTTCTGAAGCAAATCATGAACCGTAGCGCGAACTTCCTGAACAATTACACAAGAGCTTGTGCCATATACACCTATTTGGATATAGAAAAGGAGGAGCAAAATATCACCATCGATATTATTGCCAATCTCTTTAACCCGGATCCGTTGCTACGAGAAACTTCGGCCATCGTGATGAACGCCATTGACCCTGCAACATACAACGAATCAAAAGCAAGGCTTAGTGAAAACATGCAAGACGAACTGGACATGGCCATTTCAATGTATAAAAGCAATCCGAATTCAGTCTTAATAGAGAAAGTCAGTTACCTGAACCATGTTCGACTCATGCACGGGCAAGATCAGAATATGGTCGAAGACCTGGCCATCGATATGAAATACCGTAAAATAGGTTCTGGAGAAACAATCATCAGAAATAATGCAGAAAACAATTATTTCTTCATTATCAGCGGAGAAGCTGTAGCGGACATGAAAACAGGAGCACTCACGTTTACGGATCACGAATTTGTGAACGACATGATTTTCATGGATAAAGATGAAAAAGACGCTTCTATAAAGGCTGTGTCAGATTTGGAAGTTTATGAAATACCAAATTCGGATATTAAAACCCTGTTGTTCAAGTATCCGAAAATTGGAGAAATCATGCTTCAAATTATTGACCGAAGAATTTCATCTTATGAGGTTAGTGCCTGATGAAACACTCTTTCGGAATTGTAACACAATGGGATGTAAAAACAGTTTTATTCTCAAAACATGGGATTTCACTAAATGAGCACTAATACGACAACCATATTCCGTCAATTGATCCTGAACATTATTGTTCCGGTTGTGATTGCGCTTATGATGCTGGCGGTGCTAAATTATCAGAACACAAAGAAAATTCTTCTTGAAGGGGGACAGACCAGAAGTTACATTATTTCGGATCAAATTAAAGGAATCCTGGAATTTCAGGACGTGGCTCTCGCTATCATTG
>DNDT01000487.1 GCA_003487525.1 Flavobacteriales bacterium | reverse complement strand
AGATCACCGCTAAGGGCTCCAGAAGGTAACTATCTAAACTGACTCACGGATGATGTAAGTTTGGAGCTGTAGTGACCCGTAGGTCGCCGGTTCGATTCCGGTCGGCCCCACGTCTTTTGTTTAGTTTTTGTTTCTCAATACATTCAGAGCAGAGCCAGCTTTGAACCATTCGAGTTGTGATTGATTGTAAGAGTGAGACAAGAGAATTTCTTCATCAGTACCATTATTGTGAGAAAGGATGCACTTTACTGGCTTTTGTGGTGCTATTTCATTTAATCCAACCAAGCTGATTCTATCATTTTCCTGAATCTTTTCATAATCATCTGGATTTGAAAAGGTCAAAGCCAAAATTCCTTGTTTTTTGAGGTTTGTCTCATGGATTCTAGCAAAACTTTTTGTGATTACTGCAGCACATCCAAGATGTCGCGGGGTCATTGCAGCATGTTCTCTACTACTTCCTTCCCCATAGTTTTTGTCACCCACTATAACCCAGCGCATTCCTTTGGATTTGTATTCTCTAGCTGTCTTTGCAAAGGGTTCTATATTTCCGGTAAGAACATTTTTTCCCTTTCCTACCTCATCGTTGAAGGCATTAACTGCACCAAGCAACATGTTGTCACTGAGGTTATCCAAGTGTCCTCTTAGCGATAACCATGCCCCAGCAGGCGAGATATGATCAGTAGTGCATTTTCCTTTTGCTTTTGCAATAATTGGAACTTTATCGAAATCTCTGCCATCCCATTTTGTAAATGGTGCAAGTTTTTGGAGACGTTTACTGTTAGGATCAATAATCACTTCAAGATTATCTGAATTTTCTGGAGGGGCCACATAGATTCCCTTTGGCCTCATAAATCCCTCAGAAGGAACTTCTGGTGCGGGTTTTGGCGGCTCCAATTTGAATTTGGTTCCATCTGCTGCGGTAAGCTCATCTTTTAGGGGATTAAAAGTCAGACGTCCTCCAAGTGCAAGTGCAATAATCATCTCGGGACTTCCAATCAAATTCAATGTATTTCTGTGTCCATCATTTCTTCCTGGAAAATTTCTGTTAAATGTTGTAACAATTGTATTTTTATCATTGTTGTCAAGCTCAGGTCTATTCCATTGTCCAATGCACGGACCACATGCATTTGCCAATACAGTAGCTCCAATGTCTTTTAGTGAATCCATCTGACCGTCTCTTTCTATTGTTCCTCGGATTTGCTCAGAGCCAGGGGTAACCAATAATGGAATCTTTGCCTTTATTCCTTTAGCTTTTGCTTGTTCTGCAAGACTGGCAGCTCTTGACATGTCTTCATATGAAGAGTTTGTACAACTGCCAATAAGTGCGACGGAAATTGGATCAACATAATCTTCAGATTTCACATCATTTGCTAATTCAGAAATTGATCTTGCAAGGTCAGGAGTATGAGGGCCTACGATGTGAGGCTCTAAGGTTGAAAGGTTAATTTCAATTACTTTATCAAAATATTTTTCTGGGTTTTGTTCAACATCAGGATCAGCAACTAACAAATCTTTTTTGCTATTTGCCAGTTCTGCAATTTTTTCGCGATTTGTGTACTTTAGATAAGTCTCCATTCTTGAATCATATGGGAAAATTGAACAAGTTGCTCCGACTTCAGCACCCATGTTTGTTATTGTTGCTTTACCTGTACAGCTAATTGATTCGGTTCCTGGACCAAAATATTCCACGATGGAGTTTGTTCCACCTGATACAGTTAGCTCTTCTGCAACTTTAAGAATAATGTCTTTTGGAGCTGTCCATCCGTTTAGTTTTCCTGTAAGTTTTACACCTATTCTTTTGGGATACAGCAACTCCCAAGGCATTCCTGCCATGGTTTCAGCAGCATCCAATCCCCCAACACCAATTGCAATCATTCCTAGTCCACCAGCATTTGGTGTATGAGAATCAGTTCCAATCATCAATCCTCCTGGAAATGCATAATTTTCTAAAACAACTTGATGAATGATTCCAGCCCCTGGTTTCCAAAACCCACAACCATGTTTTGCCGAAGCTGATTGCAAAAACTTGAAGACTTCACTATTCTCATCTAAGGAAACTTTCATGTCAATATCGCCTTCCACTTCTGCGCGAATCAAATGATCACAATGAACCGTGGTTGGTAATGAGGTCTGTTTTAGTCCTGCTTGCATAAATTGCAGCATAACCATCTGTCCAGTTACATCTTGTAGTGCAACTCTATCAGGTCTAAGAAAGACATAATTTTTTCCACCATCAAGACTTGCCTCTGGAATTTGCTCTAGATGACCTGCAAGAATTTTTTCAGAGAGAGTTAATGGTCTTCCCACAACATTTCTGTATTTTTCGATATTTTTTTCTAATTTACTATAAACACCAGATACTAGTTCCGGAGTAGTATCTATTTCCACATGAATGTTGAAATCCTCTTAAATTTATTCTTAATTCAAATTTGACAAAAATTATCAAATCAGGCTCCATTTTTTCTTAACAATTATAAGCCAAAAGTGCTTCTTTCTATAATTATTGAGAGTAATCGAAAATAAGAGAGGGTGTTTGAATGGTCAATAAAGGTTTCCCAAAATTTGGAATGTCACAAGCAGGAGCCTTTGTTGCTGCTTTAAAAAATTACAATTTACCAGATTTTATTTTAGAACTAGTGGCAAAAGAATGTAAATCTGATCTACTTGAAAGAGGTAGAATCGATGATAGATTACAGAGTATGAATGATCAAGCCTTAGAGTTATTGCACAAAGTCTTTGTGGATTGTGAAGAAGACGATGCAGGAAAATATGCTCAGTATAGATTCTTTGCATACGTATCAAGCATGTATCACAAATG
>DNDT01000489.1 GCA_003487525.1 Flavobacteriales bacterium | reverse complement strand
CCGGTTGTGATTGCGCTTATGATGCTGGCGGTGCTAAATTATCAGAACACAAAGAAAATTCTTCTTGAAGGGGGACAGACCAGAAGTTACATTATTTCGGATCAAATTAAAGGAATCCTGGAATTTCAGGACGTGGCTCTCGCTATCATTGAAGCACCGCTCGATATCCAGCTCGAAAACTACAGCGATCGACTGGTAAACGTATATTTTAAGGACACCAAGAATATTGAGAACGCAGATCTGTACTCCATCCGGAAAGAATTGGGGATGGACGTTGAGAACGAAGATATATACATCATCAGCCAGCAAGGAATTATTGTCAACACCACATTCGAAAAAGACCGAAACACGAATATGTTTGCTTTCGGCGAAGATTTCAAACAATTCTTGCTAAGCGTTTTGGTGAGCAAGAAGTATATCAAGGAGAGCTTTACACTGGAAAAAAAGACCCAGAAATTAAAAAAGTACACGTACCACGCCACCAACGATGGTCAATACATCATTCAGCTCGGGGTGTACAATGAAAGCGCGGATAAGCTGGTTCAGACAATCAAGGACAGGATAAACGAAATTTCAGGTAAAACAGAAGGCATCAATAAGCTGAACATCAACAGTGTGGATTTATTCCTCAGCTCCGACAATCCATTCTCCCTGAACAATACGGTTGAATTAAATGAAGAAGAAAGAGACTTGCTGATGAGTATATTTCAGAATCAGAACACCATTGTCATAAAAGAGAATGTTGACGACAAGAATTTAAAAACTGAATACACCTTTATTGAGCGGCAAAACACAAATCTGTATAAAAGCGCTGTGATTCGCATCGTATCCGATGTCACCGAAGAGGTTAAGATTCTTCGGAATGAACTGCTGAAATCGCTGCTCATTTTTGGAGCAACCTTATTCATTGTAATTTTTCTGATCTTCCGTAAAACTCAAGTGATAACCGCTCCGATAAAAAATCTGGTCGACAATGTTACCCGAATCACGGATGGCCATTTAAATGAGCGAGCAGAAGTTCTGGGCAACAATGAAATTACTACCCTGTCGCAGAAGTTCAACTTTATGATTGAGCGATTGGAACGTTCTTACAATGAGTTGGAACAAAAGGTTATTGAACGGACTGCCGAGATTACAAAGCAAAAAGGAGAATTGGAAAGACAACGGGACGATTTGGCAGAAAAAAACATAAAACTGGAAAAAGCCTACATCGAAATTGAAGAGCAAAAAAGAAGCATCACCGATAGCATTCACTACGCAAAAAGAATTCAAAATGCCATTTTGCCTCCGGATGATTATGTAAATGCCAATCTACCGGATTCGTTCGTATTATATAAACCGAAAGACATCGTTTCCGGCGATTTTTACTGGATGAACAGGGAAGATGGAAGAGTGATGTTCGCTGCCGTGGACTGCACGGGCCATGGCGTTCCGGGTGCTTTTATGAGCATTGTCGGAAATCACCAGCTCAATTACAGTGTTAATGTTGAACACGCACGTACGGCAGCGGAAATTCTGGACAAGCTGAATGAAGGTGTCACCAAGTCATTGCACCAGAAAAAAGAAGGTTCTTCCGTGAAAGATGGTATGGATATTTCGCTGATTTCCATAGAGAAAGAAAAAATGTCACTGGACTTCGCCGGAGCCTTTAATCCGCTTTATCTGGTGAGGGATGGAGAGCTTCACGTTTACAAAGGTGACAAATTCCCGATTGGAGCATTTTTAGGCGAAAAACTTGAGCATTTTACGAATCAGCAAATTGATTTAAAAAAAGGAGACAGCGTGTATATTTTCTCGGATGGATATCCTGATCAGTTTGGAGGAGATAAGGGTAAGAAGTTCAAATACAAACAGTTCCAAGAGTTGTTGATCAGTATTCAGGATAAGACCATGAAAGAACAAAAGGCCATTCTGGATAAAACCATCGTAAAATGGATGGGAAAATTGGAACAGGTGGACGATATTCTCGTGATAGGAGTGCGTTTTTAATGCCACGACTATTTTTTCTAGAGATATTTATGTTATATATTAGCTAGTTAGTTGGTATTCTGTATACCGGCGTTTGGGTATATATTAAGTAGAGATCATATTAACAATGGCAAAGTCCCATAAATTATATGTTAGTTTTCATGCTGATGACAACATTAAAGGGAAAAATCATCCGGGATGGGTAGACGAGTTTATTCAAGTCCTCGAGATTTTTCTTAAAAGAGTAAACGGGGAAATCCCTGAAATAATTACGTTGGAAAAGCCGACCAATGTCACCGACCTGTCGGACGGTGATGGTATAATACTCATCGCTTCTGAAAGCTATATCAAAAACAAGTCTTATCAAAGCATTTCCGCACAGATCAAGGATTTGGAAAAGGTGTTTAAAATCGACCTCTCTCCTATCCCTAAATCGAGTCTGCCAAAAGAATTGAGGGGACTAAACGAGTTTCAGTTCTTTACCACTGAAAACCTGAAAAACAAGACTTTTGAGACTTTGAACGGCCGAAAGACCGCTCAGGCATTCGGACTGAAGGTAATTGATTTGGTTTTTGAAATTTCCAGGGTGCTGTACAAAAAGAACCAGGGAAGCGAAGGCAAAGAAATTCGCACGGTGTTTTTGGCAGAAACCTCTNNTAAGTGCTTCCGAGAGTGCCTTTTTCAAGTGATTTGGGTGAATTCGAAAAACAGGTTAAAAACTGTCTTGAAAAAGCTGATCTCACTGTTCAAATTATTGGCGAACAATATGGTGAAGTACTTGAAGGCACAAATAAATCGGTAATTGAGCTACAAAATGAGTTAGCCACAGACTACTACACAAAATCCCTGTCCGAAGTCGAACACTCCTTGCATCGTCTGATCTGGATGCCATTGTTTTTACGTCCGAGTTCAGATCAGCAAAAATTATACCTGGACAGGCTTCGCGATGATATTTCTTCGACATCTGGTGCTGAAATCATTCAGACTCCTCTTGAAATATTAAAAACAATCATTCACACCAGACTTGAACTTTTTGAACGGGATAAGATGTTAACGCTACGACGCGTAAAGGAAAAATCCGACAAAAAATACGTTTACCTGTTGTTTGACCAGAAAGACGAAAGCTATGTTGAATATTTGAAGACTGAGATTAGCAACAGGAACATTTCTGTGATTGTCCCCGACTTTTCGGGTAAGCAAGTTGATTTGCTTCAACAACACAGAGAAAGTCTGATAAAATCTGACGGGGTACTGCTTTTTGCCAATAGTAATTTGAATTGGTTAAACAGCAAAATCAATGACGTAATAAAAGCACCCGGTTTCGGAAAACCAAGTGCTTTTGAAGCCAAAGCAGTTCTAATAAAAGACGCATCCATTTCCAAAGATGAGATTGCAAATTTCGGTGATTTGATCATGCTTAACGGAGATAAAAAAGGTGAAAAAACAACTGACCTGAGTCCATTTATAGACAAAATTGCACTCTTATGAAAGAACAAGAAGCAAGCGCTGTCAAAACCGGCAAGAAAATAAATCCAAAGTTCAATCCGTTTCCCGGATTAAGGCCTTTCTCCATTAGTGAAAGTCACTTATTCTTTGGAAGGGAAGGTCAAAGTGATGAGATCCTAAAAAACCTTGCTGAACACCATTTCGTTGCAGTTATGGGCGCTTCCGGAAGTGGAAAGTCATCCCTCATCTACTGCGGATTGGTTCCAATTTTACACGGCGGATTTATCACAGAAGCAGGGTCTCGTTGGCGTGTGGTGCATTCAAGACCGGGAAATGCCCCGATTGATAATCTGGCTCAGGCTATATCGGAAAGTGATTTAAAGAAAGATGCCCTGGCCGAAGAGAAGGCTGTACAGAAGAACATTACTTCTACAGTATTGCGAAGTAGCTCTCTTGGACTTATCGAAGCTGTCAAACAACTGAATACCGAAAAAAAGGAAAATGTCCTGATAATCATCGACCAGTTTGAGGAATTGTTCCGTTTTAAAAGCAGCGTAGAGGATGAAGCGAAATCAGTAAATGAGTCAACCGCCTTTGTAAAACTTCTATTGGCCGCCATTCATCAAAAGGAGGCTCCAATTTACGTCGTAATCACAATGCGATCTGACTTTATCGGAGATTGTGCGCAGTTCCATGAATTGACAAGGGCCATCAACGACAGTAATTACCTCATTCCGCGAATGACCAGGGATGACTTTAAAAATGCCGTTGAAGGACCGGTTGCGGTCGGAGGTGGTCAAATATCTTCGCGATTGGTGCAGCAATTGTTAAACGATGTCGGTGACAATCAGGATCAGTTACCTATTCTTCAACACGCGTTGATGCGAACCTGGGATTTCTGGATCGAAAATCGCGTAGATGACTACGAGGAAATTGACATAGAGCATTACGATGCCATAGGCAAAATGGAATCCGCCTTGTCTGAGCATGCGAACGAGGCCTACGATGAACTGTCCGAAAGTCAAAAAAGGGTTTGCGAAAGTTTGTTCAAAACCCTTACCGAAAAAGGAGGAGACAACAGAGGTATCCGTCACCCGACTCAGGTTACCAAAATTGCCGAAATAGCACAAAGTGAACCGAACGAAATAATAAAAGTCGTAGAAAATTTCAGGGCAGCCGGTCGATCATTCCTGATGCCTGCCCCGCACGTCCCCTTAAATGCCTCGAGCGTCATTGATATTTCGCACGAAAGTTTGATGAGGATTTGGGACCGTTTGAAAGTGTGGGTGGATGATGAGGCAAATGCGGTTAACATGTATTTGCGTCTTTCCGAAGCTTCGGAAATGTATCAGGAAGGAAAAAC
>DNDT01000401.1 GCA_003487525.1 Flavobacteriales bacterium | reverse complement strand
ATAGCTACGTCGCAGAGAGCCCTACCGAGCGAAAAGCGTCCATTCATTTGTACTATTTTCTTTCGGTGGCCTATGCGCAGAACCATCGTTGTGATGAAGCTGCCGCGGCAAACGAGGAATTCCGAAGACTCATCGGCCGCATAGGAGGCGCGTACATCCGGGATGCCGAATTCTGGGTAAATGCCTGCTATACGTTAATGGAATCAATCCCCGATAGTGTTCCCGAGGTGGTTAAGGTCGAAGCACCAAAACGAGATCCGTTCGCCATAGAAAACGCCAAGATTGTTACTCAAAGTCAGGAATACACAACCCCCTCTCCTCTTTGGGGAGTTCAGGTTGGCTCGTTTTCGAAATTCGTTCCGATTGGGGATTTCGATGACATTAAAAACGTCGATGCATTTATCGACAATAATGGAAAAGTCAGGTATGTAGTCGGAAGTTTTGCGCTTAAACAACAAGCTGAAACCCTGTTAAAGGTTTTGCAGGAAAGCGGATATAAGGATGCATTCATCGTCGATGTGAATAAAGAGCGCCGCTACCACGATCGCATCATCACCGTCAACAATATTTCAATTCGCCCAAGCATTCAGGGAAAGGTTCATTACCGACTGCAGATTGGTGCATTCAGAGATTCCATACCCATGGATATGGCCAGAAAATACATTAAAATTGATGGCATTGTCGAAAACCGCGAAGGTGATTTGACCTTGCTAAGTGTCGGCCATTTTAATACCTATGAAGAGGCTTCAGGTTTCAAGTCCACACTGGAACAGGTCGAAATATATGACTCCTTTGTAGTGGCATACAACTACGATCGCAAAATATCAATCAAGCAGGCAAAGGCCTACCAGGAAAAAAAGAATTCAGAAGAATAAGTAAATGAGGGCCGTCATTCAGAGGGTGGACAGTGCATCGGTATCTGTTGATGGAATTGAAATCAGTCACATTCAAAAAGGATTGCTTGTGTTGCTTGGTGTCGAAGAAGAGGACACAAATACAGATGCCGAATGGTTAAGCCAGAAAATCTGTTACATGCGCATTTTTTCGGATGCTTCTCATAAAATGAACCTTGACGTCAGGGATGTTTCAGGTGAAATCATGGTGATAAGTCAGTTCACCCTTCACGCATCCACCAAAAAAGGCAATCGACCTTCATTTATTAAATCGGCCCGAGCTGAAAAAGCGGAAAGTCTGTACCATTATTTTATTTCGACTCTGCAAGCCCATATAAACAGTGAGGTAAAAAAAGGAAAGTTCGGTGCAATGATGAATGTGTCATTGATCAACAACGGACCCGTAACCATACTAATTGACAGCAAAAACAAAGACTGATGGAAGTTTCTCAGATGCAAAAGGAAGTCGACAACTGGATTTCGAAATACGGAGTTCGATACTTCAACGAATTGACCAATCTTGGTCTTTTAATGGAGGAAGTTGGCGAGCTGGCGAGGGTTATTACAAGAAAATACGGAGAACAGTCGTCAAAAGAATCCGATTTGCAGGTAAATCTTCGGGAAGAAATGGCAGACGTCCTTTTTGTGTTAACCTGTCTTGCCAATCAATGCGGTGTAAATCTTGAAGAGGCATTCACCGAAAACATCAGGAAAAAAAGTGAACGTGACCAAAACCGCCACTTTGAGAATGACAAACTAAATCCCGGAAAAAAAGAATAGTTACTCGGCCAATACGATAACCCGGTTGTTTTTTACTTCAACCACACCTCCCTCTATGCTAAACTTCAACTCGTCCCCGACCGCATTGTCGTGAACAAGTGTTCCGAGTTCGTTGTCGTACCTCATGGCATTCGCTTCGGCAATTTTAATCTTCACCTCACCTTGCTTCAAGGTTGCAATGATCGGTGCGTGACTGTTTAAAATCCCGAATGAACCATGTGCCCCGGGACAGAAAATGTAGTCCACTTCTCCTTTAAAAAGGCTTTTATCGGGTGTGACTATTTCGAGTTGCATATCAGTTCTTTTCAGCAGCTGCAAGCATTTTATCGCCTTTCGCTATCGCTTCTTCAATGTTTCCAACCAGGTTAAATGCCGATTCCGGATATTTATCAACTTCACCGCTCATGATCATATTGAAGCCCTTTATGGTTTCTTCGATTGGAACAAGCACTCCCTTTAATCCGGTAAATGCCTCTGCAACATGGAAAGGCTGAGACAAGAATCGCTGTACCCTTCGTGCACGGTGTACAACCAGTTTGTCTTCGTCGGAAAGTTCATCCATACCAAGGATGGCAATGATATCCTGAAGTTCTTTGTATCTCTGCAGTAATTCCTTTACGTCCTGTGCACATTTGTAATGCTCCTCACCTACAATATCAGCCGTAAGAATACGGGATGTTGAATCCAGTGGGTCAACCGCAGGGTAAATACCCAACTCGGCAATCTTTCTTGAAAGAACAGTCGTTGCGTCAAGGTGAGCAAAGGTTGTTGCAGGAGCCGGGTCGGTAAGGTCATCCGCAGGCACATAAACCGCCTGAACGGAAGTAATGGACCCTGATTTTGTCGATGTAATACGCTCTTGCATAACACCCATTTCAGAGGCCAGGGTAGGCTGGTATCCTACCGCAGAAGGCATCCTTCCCAAAAGAGCGGATACTTCCGATCCCGCCTGGGTAAAACGGAAAATATTGTCGATGAAGAACAGGATGTCTTTTCCCTGTCCATCCTTATCACCATCTCTGTAATACTCAGCCAGGGTCAATCCTGAAAGCGCAACTCTGGCACGTGCTCCGGGAGGCTCATTCATCTGCCCAAATACGAACGTGGCCTTGCTTTCCTTAAGTGCGGCCGGATCAACCTTTGTCAAATCCCATCCGCCTTCTTCCATGGATTTCTTGAAATCATTGCCATATTTGATAATATCGGCTTCAATCATTTCCCTCAACAAGTCATTTCCTTCACGAGTTCGCTCTCCCACACCGGCAAATACCGAAAGCCCTCCATGTCCTTTGGCGATGTTGTTGATCAACTCCTGAATCAGTACCGTCTTACCAACACCTGCCCCACCGAACAGACCAATTTTTCCACCCTTTGCATAGGGCTCGATCAGGTCGATGACCTTGATCCCNNGTCGACAGATTTTCAAACATTGGCGGATCACTGTGAATAGGTCTTCCGCTCTCCTTGTCCAGTTTTTTCATTCCGTCGATCGGGTCACCTACAACATTAAACAGACGGCCATTAATATCTCCGCCAATCGGCATCTTTATCGGGCTTCCAGTAGCGGTGACATCAAGTCCCCTGCGGAGTCCATCCGTTGCATCCATCGCAATGGTACGAATGGTATCTTCTCCGATATGCTGCTGACATTCAAGAATGACGATGTTGCCTGCCGGATTCGTTACTTCAAGAGCGTCCATGATGTTTGGAAGCGTGGAACCCTCTTGCTGAAAGGTGACGTCTACCACCGGTCCGATAATTTGAGTGATTTTTCCTGTTAAATTGGCCATATCTATTTGATTTTGACGGATTTTACACCCGGGTGTTCAAAAATTGAGTGCAAAAATAATACATT